>JACRML010000020.1 GCA_016214995.1 Deltaproteobacteria bacterium | reverse complement strand
TATGGCATTCCATATACCCGAACTGAGCCACCCTGATACTTATGCGATAGATGTGCTTGCGAATATTCTTGGACAAGGGGAAAGCTCAAGGCTTTACCAAAGACTTAAGCAAAAGATGCAGCTGGTTCACAGCATTTCAACCTACGCTATGACCCCGAAAGAGCCGGGCGTATTTTTTATAAATGCAAACCTTGAAGCTAAAAATGCAAAAAGGACAATAGAAGAGGTTATGAAAGAGCTTTATAAAATAAGATATGAAGGCGTCTCACCTGCTGAATTAGATAAGGCAAAGCTAAATTTGGAAAGCGAGTTTGTGTATGAACGTGAGACCATGGAAGGAAGGGCAAGACAGCTTGGCTATTTTGAGGTAACAGCAGGAGACATAGCCTATGAAAAGAAATACCTTGGCGGCATATCAAAGGTGACATCTGAAAATATAGGCAGAATGGTAAGACAATATCTGAAAGAAGACAATATGACAATTGCCGTCATATTGCCAAAAGTTGATAAAGACGTTGTTGACAAAGAAGATATTACTGCAGCAGCAAGGGCGGCCAGTATGCAATTATCGCAAATTGCTGAGCCGCGTGGTGAAGAAATCAAGAAAACAGCCAATAAAAAGGCTGAAGAGCCGGTAAAGATAAAGCTTAAAAACGGCATAACCCTTATTGTTAAGGAAGACCATTCAAACCCTACGGTCGCCATATATTCAACCTTTCACGGCGGTTTAAGGTTTGAGGATGAAAAGACAAACGGTCTTGGAAATTTTCTGGCAAACATGTTCACCAAAGGCACAGAGAAAAGAACCTCAGTTGAACTTGCCCGGGAGGTAGAAGGCATGGCGGGCAGTGTAAATGGTTTCTCGGGTAAGAATTCCATCGGAATATCCGGAAAATTTCTAAGCAGATATTTTAACAACGGCATAGAGATTATTGCAGATTGCCTCCTTAATCCTGCATTCCCTCAGGATGAAATGGAAAAGGCAAGAAAAGAGATAATCGCAAACATTAAAAGGCAGGAAGATTATCTGCCGGGCTATACATTTAAGCTCTTCTATAAAACGCTTTACGAAAAACACCCCTACAGAATGCCTGTAAACGGAACAGAAAAGACCGTATCAGGTTTTAAGAGGATAGACCTTATAAATCATTATAAAAGGCTCATTGTTCCGCAAAATATGCTTATATCAGTTGTGGGAGATATAAATAAGGACGAGGTTGTTAATAAGATGGAAGAATTATTCGGAAGCTTTAACAGGAAGGCCAAACCGTTAGCCGACCTCCCCATAGAAGGAAAGAGGCCTAATATCAGGAAAACCGGTGATGTAAAAGAAAAACAGCAGACTCACATTGCGTTGGGCTTTCTTGGCACAACTATTACGAGCGAAGCAAAATACCCTCTTGCAGTTCTCACGGAGGTGCTTTCCAGCCAGGGCGGCAGATTGTTTGTGGAGTTGAGGGATAAACAAAGCCTTGCCTACGCCTTAAGCGCATTTTCAAAGGAAGGCATAGAACCCGGCGCATTTGCCGTATATATAGGCACAGCCCCGGATAAGAAAGACAAAGCCATTGATGGTATTTTAATGGAATTAAAAAAGGTCATAACAGAAAGGATACCAGATGAAGAACTAAAGAGAGCAAAGAGTGCCTTGATAGGCGGCTATGAAATGGGACTGCAGGAGAACTCGGCCCAGGCATCAGATATGGCCAACAATGAGCTTTTCGGTCTTGGTTTTGATGAATACAAGAGATACCAAGGAAAGATAGAGGCGGTTACCGCAGACGACATATTAAAAACAGCCCAGAGATATATAAACCTTGATGCCTATACCTTGAGCGTAGTAGGGCCGAAATAGGCAAATACCGTAAAATAGCGATTGAAAACTTCGCTATTTTACACTTGGGAATTGACAGGTGTTCCAGATGCAAGGCCGTAGTCTGCCGATTTATCGGCGCTTTTAAAAACGCCCATGGGGCACCCAACAGAAGGTTGGGTCGGGCAACTACTTTTAGCATGTTAACCCGCAGCGGCAATGCAGCGGTGAACCCAGCCTAAGGCCGGGCCATATTTTTTACTAAGCCGCCTTATTTTCCTACGCAAAACTGGCTGAATATCCTGTCAAGTATATCCTCTGTTGTTACTGCCCCTGTTATTTCGCCCAGTCTTTCCACTGCCTCTTTGAGTTCCACTGCAATAAATTCTCTGGATAAACCCTTATTAAGGGTTTCTTCTGCCTTTACCATAGCCTTATTTGCCTGCTCAAGGCTAATCTTGTGTCGTGTATTAGAGATGATTATCTCTTGATCGTTGTCTATTGCCTCGTATCTCTTGCCCCGTGCCTCGTTATATATCGTTTGCCTCAACTCTTCAACACCCTTATCCAGCAGCACCGAGATTGCTACTTTTGTCATTCCTTTAAAGGCATTATGAAATGCATTGACAGCCTCTTTAGAGGCCTTATCTATCTTATTTCCGACAATAATAGTTTTTTTGTCTGTTATTTTTTCCAGGATTTTAATATCTTGTTCAAATTCATCCTCTGATATATCCGCCACAAATAGAACCATTTCACTTGACTCAAGCCTTTTCATGGTAAACTTTATGCCTATGCTTTCAACCTCGTCTTGTGTTTCCCTCAGGCCTGCTGTATCCATAAGCCTCAGCGGTATGCCCTTTATGTTTACAACCTCTTCTATGATATCTCTAGTTGTTCCAGGAATAGCCGTAACAATAGCGCGTTCTTCTTTTAAAAGAAGGTTTAAAAGGCTTGATTTGCCTACATTAGGCCTTCCCAGAATAATGCAATTTATCCCCTGTTTTAAAATCTTTCCCTCTTCATATGTGGAAAGGAGTTTTTTTATTTCGCCGCTTATCTGCTTCAAACGTTCCTCAATCTCACAATCCGAAAGGATTGTTACATCCTCTTCATCTGAAAAATCAAGTCCGGCCTCTATGGGAACAAGGAGAAGAACGACAGCATCTTTTATCTGAGTTATCTTTTGAGAAAGTTGGCCTTGCATCTGTAAATTGGCGAGTCTCATGCTTATGTCTGTTTTTGCCCTTATCAAATCTATAACAGCTTCGGCCTGGGCCAAATCCACTTTGCCGTTTAAAAACGCCCTTTTGGTAAACTCACCAGGCTCAGCCAAGCGCACCCCTTGTCTCAAAACGGTCTCCAGCACCCTTTGCAAAACAAGCTGGCCGCCGTGGCAATGAAATTCAACAACATCCTCTCCTGTGAAGGATTTGGGTTTTTTCATTATTGTCATGAGCGCATTATCTAAAGAGGTGTTGTCAGCAGGGTTGAAGATTGTTCCGTAGTAGAGGCGGTGGCTTTCAAAGGCTGAAGATGGTTTTTTACGGGGCCTGAAAATTATATTGGCAATGTGCTCTGCATCATTGCCGCTTATCCTTACAATGCCGATTCCACCTTCTCCAACAGGGGTTGCTGTGGCACAAATGGTATCAAAAAGGTTCATAGAAAGTGTCGGAGTATCAGAGTGTCATAGTGTCTAGAAAAAACTTTGACCCTATGAATCCTTGACTCTTTACTTCGTAGCCTTCTGAATATAATACTGCTGGGCAATTGATAGCACATTATTTACAAGCCAGTAAAGGACAAGACCTGATGGAAAGTTGAGAAACATAAAGGTAAATACTATGGGCATGATAAGCATCATCTTTGCCTGGGCAGGGTCCATGGTGGAAGGTGTCATTTTTTGCTGTATGAGCATTGTTGCACCCATGAGGATTGGTAGAGGACCAAATGCAGAACCACCTATAAAGGGAACTATAGCTGGGATCTGAGCTAATCTGTCCGGGGCAGAGAGATCGTGTATCCATAACATGAATGGCGCATGTCTCAGCTCTATGGATGCCCCAAGCACATTATACAAAGCAATAAAAACAGGTATCTGCAAAACCATGGGCAGACATCCGCCAACAGGGTTAATCTTATATCTTTTATAAAGTTCCATAAGCTCGCGGTTCATCTTCTCCTTATCGTCTTTATATCTTTCCCTCAAGGCAGCTATCTGCGGCTGGACCTTCTGCATCTCCTTCATGGAATCCATGCTTTTCTTTGTCAAGGGATGGAAAAGTATCTTTATGATGACAGTAAGAAGTATTATGACAAGGCCGTAATTTGGCATATATAAATACAGAAAATTCATGGCCATAAGAAACGGTTTTGCAAGAAAGGTGAACCAGCCAAGATTTATGGAGTCTTCCAGGTGAACACCCTGAGCGGTCAGGATGTCCATCTCCTTTGGCCCGATATAGGCAGTATAGCCAAGAGTGGTATGGACAGCGGGCGCCAGACTTAAAGGAATAGCAGCAGCTATTTTTACCATGCCTTTAGTTGTTACGCTTGACCATTTTGCATTTTCTATTTTCTGGGGGATAATGACAGATATGAAATACATATCCTCAAGGCCAGACCAAAGCATCTTGCCTGCAAGTGTATCTTCCCCTTCTTTGATATCCTTTGTTAAAACCTTTCCGTCTGAGTATAAAATCGGCCCTTTGCGATAAGAACCGCCTCTTTTTTCCAGAAATTTGACGGATGCCGTAAGACCTGTCACCAACTGGCCTTCAAACTGACTTGCTGAATTATTTGAAATTATGGTTTCTATACGGATGCTGTAAGCGCCTGCTGAAATGGTATATCTTTTCTCAATCCCGATTCCATCTTTAGATTGCCCTGTGAATATCAACTCTTGTTTTTGGCCCGGATTAAGAGAAATACTTGATTTGGATGGTTTGAAATAAATTGTCTCAGAAGCAGCGCCTTTAATCAGTTTGTCCTGAAGAGGATATTCCTCTAAGGCGGGAGTTATCATTTCTACATCACTGGCGGTTTGTTCCAATCCCTCTTTATATTTTTTTAACACCCAACTTTTTATGCCGGCGCCTTTGCTTGAAAAAACAGCCTTATACAATGGTGTCTCTACTGTTACTGTTTCCTCTGCAGATTCAGGAGCAGAAACAGCTTCTTGCTGCCTGACAGAAGAAACTGCTCTGCTGCCTTCCACTTGTTTCTTTACCTGATCAGCATGTTCCGGTGCACCCTTATCCACCGAGGCATTCTTTGCTGGCGGCGGAGCTATCCACTTTACAGCAAACTGCTGGTAAAGAAAAAGAACTGCCAGCGATAATACCAGCGCTAATATAACTCTTTTTTCCATAGGATTTGTCGCTTTGCTCCATTGTAAATTGAAGATTGAAAAGCGCAAATTGTAAATTTAAAACTTCTTTAAGCTTTTGCAATCTTCATTTTGCAATTCTTTACGGCAGAGGATCATACCCACCGGGATGAAATGGATGGCATTTAAGAAGCCTATACAGAGCTATGCCAATCCCTTTACCAGGCCCGTACCTTTCTAAAGCTTCTTGGGCATAAGAAGAACAACTTGGATAAAAACGGCATGATGGGGCTTTTAAAGGAGACAGGCAATATTTATAAAACCTGATAATACCTATCAAAATCATTTTAACCATAATTTCCTGAATCTCCTTAAATATTGACATCGGACCCAAAACACAGACTACAGGCATCTTCAGTCTTGAGTCTTTAGAGGCTATTAACAAAGCCATCAACAGCCTTGATTACACAGATTAGAAAAAGTGATTACACAGATATTTCAAGGAGTTTTAATCGGTGTAATCTAATCTTTAATCTGTGTAATCAGAGATTGTTGAGTTTGTCAACAATCTCTTTAGCCTCAAGTCCAGAAGCTTAAATTCTTCTTCAACCTCTTTGTAAACGCCGGGATTAAACCCATGTTTGACTAATATAAAAATGTCAGTGGAGGGAGGAAAGAATTCTTTGTTAAGCCTGAAAAACTCCCTGAAAAACCGTTTAATCCTGTTTCTTTGGACAGCCCCGCCAACCTTCCTGCTGACAGCAAATCCCAGCCTTCTTATACCAAGACTGTTTGTTTTTATAAAAACGGCAAAATTCTTACTCGCAACTCTTTTCCCCTGTTTTTGCACAGAGACAAAATCTTTACTCTTAAGAAGCCTCTCATCCTTGGTAAAAGAATACTGCCCCATCGTTTGAAAAAGTTGCAAAGAGTCAAAGAGTCAGAGTGTGCAAGATAGAGTTTTTTACTTTGACCCTTTGACTCTCTGACTCCTTTCCGCTTCTTATTTGTTGGTGCTTATTGTTGGGGACAGCCTTTTCCTGCCCTTGGCTCTTCTGCGGTTTATTAGCCGCCGTCCGCTTGGTGTGGCCATTCTGCCAAGGAACCCATGAGTTCTTTTTCTGCTAAGATTGCTTGGTTGATAAGTTCTTTTAGGCATATTTATCCCTCTTTAGATAAAAATTTAAAGAAATACTTAAATCACACTATGCCTTATTTTGTCAAGGCCGAATTTTTATCTTCCCCCAAAATCAATTCTTTTCATCGGCCTCATATTTTGCATTTTTGAGAAAATCCTTGCAACAAAACCATCTAACAGTTAAAAATTACAGCCCTCCACATGGCAGCAAAAAGGTGTTGACCTTTAAATATGTATACTATATATTTATACAACATATCTGAAGTTATTCATGCCTATAAAACATAATCTGAATTTTCGGAGTTAAAGAAGTTTTGAGACAAACCGGTAAAATACTAGAATATCCTGTGGAACGACACCTTACCTTAAGGGAAAGGATCGTTGATTTTGTCAAAGAAGCAATAATAAAAGGCAGACTTAAACCAGGGGAGCGGGTGCCGGAACCGGAGCTTGCTGAAATGTTCGGCATAAGCAGAACCCCTATACGAGAGGCCTTCAGGCAGCTGGAGTCAGAGGGGTTTATCACCTTTACCCCAAGGAAAGGGGCGATTGTAAGCCCTATCACAGACAAGGATGTAATAGAGTTTTATGCCATTAAGGGCCTTCTGGAAGGGTATGCGGCAAAGATGGCATGCTGCAAGATAAGCGACAAAGAAATAAGGCGGATGGAAGATTTGAATTCACAGATGGCAAGGTGTGCTGAAAAAAATGATGTAAAAAACTTTTTTAAATTAGACAATCAACTGCATGATGTATTTTTGAAGCTATGCGGAAATGATAAACTTTACAATCTGATTCATACTATTGTGCAGCAATTTGAACGTTTCAGAAGAACCTCTCTATCCCTGCTGGGCAGGATGCAGAGTTCTGTCAAACAGCATTATGAGATTATAGAGGCATTCAAAAAAAGAGATGTAGACCTTGTGGAAAGGCTTGTAAAGGCCAATGCAGAAATGGGCGGTGAACTGCTGGCTCAAGAGATATTAAAGGAAAAGGTTTAGTATGGCGCTGATTACATCACCAGAAGCTGCCGCAAGGCTGGCAAGGACGATACTTTCTGATATTGGTTTATACAATAAGGAAAAGATAAAGGAAGGCATAAAGAAAGACAACCTGTTTGAAGTGCTGGAAAAAGAGCTGAAGGAAGGGGAAGATCTTTATAAGAGCAGGGTTGAGCCGGAACTTTTGAAAAGGACCGGTTTTTTTAACAAGGCAATTGTTGACATACTTGTAAAAAGAAGCGGTGATATAGAGTCTGATATATGGTAATCTGAAATTTTAGATTTACGATTTTAGGTTTAAGATTTTAAATCGTAAATCGTAATTCTTAAATCGTAAATTTTAATGACCCACACCTTTACCGTTGCCCCTTCAGATGCAAATATACGGCTGGATATCTTCCTTTCGCAAAAACTTCCCGATTTAACCCGCTCAAGAATTAAAAATTTAATAGAAGATGGGCTGGTTTCTCTTAATGATAAACCTGCCAAGGCTGGCGCCAAAATAAAGGCAGGCGGCAGGATTAGCATTACTATTCCTGAACCTCAACCTGTTAAGGCAGAGCCTGAAAAAATTCCTTTAGACATACTTTACGAAGATAAGCATATCATAGTTATAAACAAACCGCCTGGCCTGACAGTGCATCCCGGCGCAGGCCGCGCAAAAGGAACTCTGGTAAATGCCTTGCTTCATCATTGCAAAGACCTTTCCGGAATCGGCGGCGCCCTGCGGCCAGGCATAGTTCACCGTATTGATAAAGATACTTCTGGAGTTCTGGTAGTGGCAAAAGCAGATAGAAGCCACCAGTTTTTGGCCAAACAGTTCAAAGAACATTCAATCAAAAGAAAATATTTAACGCTTGTCTGGGGAGTTGTTAAAAACGATGAAGGGACGATTGACCTTCCCATAGGAAGGCATGTCTCTGAAAGAAAGAAAATGTCTGTCCGGGTGCAGAAGGGCAGGAGGGCTGTTACGCATTACAATGTGCTCAAGAGGTTTAATAATTTTACACTCCTTGAAGCAACGCTTGAAACAGGCAGAACACATCAGATAAGGGTTCATCTCTCAGCCATGCATCACCCTGTTGCAGGAGACCCTGTCTACGGCAAAAAAAATATGCCTTCCGGGCTTTCCCCCGTAATAACAATGTTTTTAAAAAACCTTAAACGTCAGGCCCTGCATGCGCAAACCCTCGGCATTATTCATCCTGAAACAAAGGAGTATATGGAATTTACAGCGCCCTTGCCTGATGATATGAAAAGTATTGTAGATGCTCTGGAGGAAGGTTGTTAAAACAAAGCGGCAATATAGCATATGCTGCTTCACCATTGCTGGAGACAACAAATTTTATAAGTCATGGTTTTCTCTCCAGACTCGGCGGCATAAGCAAGCCCCCGTTTGCATCTTTAAATTTTGATATTAGAGAGGGAGATGCTGTTGAAAATGTAAAGCATAGCAAGGCTATCGCCGGAAGGCTGTTTGGATTTGACGCATCAAGGCTTTTAACAATAAATCAAGTTCACGGAAGCGACATTTTTACAATTGACAAACCTGTAAAAGATATATCAGGCCTTTCTAAAACATCAGCAGATGCTATAATAACCAATCAATGCGGCATTGCAATAGGGGTTTTGACCGCAGACTGCGTTCCAATATTACTTGCTGACCCTGTTAAAAACGTTGTCGGTGTTGTCCATGCAGGGTGGAAGGGAACGGCAAAAGGTATTATTGAGAAAGCAATAGAAACTATGGTAAAACAGTTTGACTCTGATAAAAAGGCAATTCTGGCCGCAATCGGGCCGTCCATTGGGCAGTGCTGTTATAAGGTTGATGAGACAGTTATTAAAGAGTTCGGAGTTCGGAGCTTGGAGTTTAAAGGCAATGAATTTATAGAAAAAAAAGGAACTGCGTGGAGGGTTGACTTAAAAAAAACAAACTATGCGCAGCTTTTGAAAAGCGGCATCCTGAAACAGAATATCTCAGTTGAGGACATCTGCACATCCTGCAGAAACGATATATTTTTTTCTTACAGGGCTGACGGTAAGATTACAGGCAGGCAGTTGAATTTTATAATGATGAAAAAATAGGACCATGCAAGAACAAACAAGGCCACAGCACAAATCCATGCTCAATACTTGCATGGATAAGTTTAAAGATAATTGAGAGATTGACCAACCCTTGACATCTGTCATTCAGTTGTCATACAATTGCAACATGATAGTTTTTGATTCTTCCACACTTATTCTTCTTACAAAAACAAATTTGCTGGAATTATTTATTTCAAATTTTCGTGGAAGAGTTTTAATTCCCCTAAAAGTCAAAACAGAGGTATGTACAGAAGGGAGAGAAGAAACTCCTTTAATATCTAAATTGATTAAAGGTAAAAAAATTGAGGCCCTGGAGGCAAAAAACAGCAGGCAGATAAAGAAACTTATGGATGACTTTAATATAGACGCTGGCGAGGCAGAAGCATTAATACTTGCCATTCAGGAGGGAGCAGGCATAATTGCAACAGATGATAGAAATGCCATAAGGGCATGCAAGATTTTGAAATTAGATTTTATTACCGCAATTGCTGTTTTAATAAGGGCATTTGAAAAGAATCTTATTGATAGGGATGAAGCTATTATTAAATTGCAAAAACTAAAATCTGTTGGCAGATATAGCAGAACAATAATAGAAGATGCAGCAAAAAGGATAAAGGAGGCATAAAAAAATGGCTACTAAAACTTTAAGCATACGCATAGATGACGACGATTATAAATTTCTTTCCGTTCTGGCTAAGGAAGAAAAGGAGGATGTTTCAAAGGCAGTAAGGGAGTTAGTTGACCTCGGCAGGGTAATGCTCGCCATAGAGAAATACAAAAAATCAGAGGCATCTATTGAAAAGGCTGCAAAGATAGCCGGGGTTTCTATCTCAAAGATGATGGATATATTTAAGGAATATGGCGTTGAAGCAAACCTGGAATACGAAGACTATCTGAAAGGGCTAAAGACTATAAGAAAAATCTGGTAGGATTTGGTTAACTGTGCCAAAAACAAACAAAGCAACAGACACGCATTTAAAAGTGATTGAAAGGCTGATGCAACTCGGCTGGAAACGGTGGGATACTTTGCTTTATCAGCAGGAATATACATTGAGCGTAAATTCGTGATAGATGGAATAGAGGATAATGGTCGCTGTCCCTAATTTTTCCCAGTGGCAAGAGAACTTATAGATTATGGGTGGGAATTTCTGATGCTCAAACTTTACAAAGATGGGAAGATATCACTAAACACCCTTGCCTCAAAACTTGAATTATCTGTAAGCGAAACAATAGACCTTTTGGCTGAATTTGGAGTTGAATCTCCGATAGATTATGACGATTATCTGAAAGGCTTTGAGGCATTCAGATAACCATGCCGAGAATTAACGAAGTCAGGTAGGTGAGCTATGCCCACTATTTTGATTGTGCCGCAATTCTGGTGGGCATAGCTCACCCTACTACTGCGGCGTTGTCGCTGCGGTTTCTTCGCTCAACATACCTGTAGATTGACCATTTATGGGCGTACTTAAAGGCGCCGATAAATCGGCAAACTACGACCGCCTTGCATCTGGTCAACTTTTGAGTGTGAACTGGGCGACAAAATTGAGTTATTATGAGACCAAAATTTATAGGTAATAGGTGGGATATGATTGCTCATAAAGCAGATTGTCATGTTGTAAATAGAATGAGCTACCCGCATAATATATACTCGCAAGAAGAGGCTATAGAAAATGGGTATAAACCCTGCCAACTTTGTCAACCATCCTTTGGCAAAATTATAAATGATGTTGCTCCTAAGATAAAAGGCGCTATTGAAAAACAGCTAAATAAATATGGAATTGATCATTTACATTATATGGCACCAATAGAAAATATTCCATCTATTCTTGATCAAGGGATTCTATCTAATAAGAGGGCAAAACATATTGATCATAAAGATTTTTCTGATCAGGAAATTCAACTACAAAGGAAATTTACAATAATGGGTACATTGAGAACACCACACGATTATGTCCCTCTTTATTTTGCTACACATACCCCAATGCAATATGTCATCACAACACCGGCATTTACTAAGAATCGTAACAGAGTTACCAACAATAACGATTTAATATTTATTGAATTAGATGCAATTAAGATTTTTAAGATACATGGAGTTGTATTTACCGATGGAAATGTTGCTGCCTCAAGAACTTGTTTTTGTACAGATATCGCCGATCTTGATGAACTTGACTGGAATACCATTAACTCTCCTAACCAATGGCCTTATTGTTATGATTCGGAATGGAAAAGGAAGAAAGCTAGTGAAGTCTTAGTGCCTGATGCTATTCCCGCAACATTTTTCACCAGAATTGTTGTTTTTAGCAATGAAGCAATACAAAAATTGAGTGAGATGACCAATAAACTTTCTAAATACAATTGTTCAATAGATTCTTCACATTATTAGCTTTAACTTATTTACACAAGAGGTGCAGCATGATTAGATACATTGTAGATGTTAATCTTTTCGATAGCAAGGCTAATGCACTTGTTAATCCTATAAACTGTAAAGGCACTATGGGTAAAGGTATTGCCAAAGAATTTAAAAAGCGTTTTCCTGAGTGTTTTATACCATATAAACAAGCCTGCGATAATAAAAAGTTGGTTCCGGGTGTTTTGATATTTGTCAAATTAACGGTACAGCCTGATCTTTTTGAGCAAAAAAGACATAGTATTATTCTTTTTCCAACAAAGGACGACTGGCGCGGTGCCTCGCGGATAGAGTGGGTTGAAGCGGGATTATCCTATCTTAAAAATCATTATCGCCAATGGGACTTGAAATCTATAGCTATGCCTACAATTGGTTGTGGGCTTGGCGGGCTAAATTGGGAACAAGTTAAACCTATTATTGAGAAGTATTTTATGGAAGAACCTGTAGAAATTGAAGTGTATGTAAATACTATCTATAAGTATAAGGAGAAGTCAATTTAGCAGCGTGTCGAAAAAGTGTCTTGTTGCTGTCATTGCGAGGAGCTTTAGCTCCGAATCAATCTATGACTCATTGATTTATTTAGAAGCGAGATTGCTTCTCTACGTTCGCAATGATCCCGAAAGTGACTTTTTCAACAGCCTAAAGGGTGTCGGGACGATTGAGGGACATTCCCCATATCTTTATTGAAGACGATTTGAATCGGAAACCACAGTCGCGCTTTCTTTACAAACAGGTAAGACTGCTTACTCAGCGGCATTTAGGTTTTGAGAAAAACAGCGGAAGCATGCGGTTCTTAATAGAAGAGGCGGAAAGGCGCATTGAACAGATTATAGCTGAGGTTTGGGGAGAGGGGAAAGACTACAATATCTATGTTTAAACCCAAATATGTCATAACACCTAAAACCAACAAGGCACTATGTCTTAGTGTGACATGCTACTGTGACATGCTGTGACATTTTACTGTGACAAATATGCAATAAAGAGGGACGGCGCCCGGTTTGTAAATATTCATGGACGGCTTAATCATCGCCATTCAGGTTTCGAGAGAATAAAAATATTTGAGGGTGTATAATGCTCATCGGTCTTACAGGCGGCATAGCATCAGGCAAAAGCCTTGTGGCAGAGGAATTGAAAAGGTTCGGCGCACATCTCATTGATGCGGATGAAATAGCCAGAGAGGTGGTAAAGACAGGCTTGCCCGCATATCTGGATATTGTTAAAGAATTTGGTGAAAGAATTCTGAATCCGGATAAGACAATAAACCGTAAGGAGCTTGGAAGGATTATATTTTCCTATGCAGATTTCCGCAGGAGGCTTGAGCGGATAACACACCCGAGGATACGGGAGAAGATAGATGCGGAAATATCAGCAATAAAAGCTAAAAACCCAGAGACAGTTATTGTAGTGGATGCGGCCCTGCTTATTGAGGGAGGGTTGTATAAAAAGATGGATAAGGTAATAGTAGTCTATGCGGATGAGAAAACACAGATAAAACGTTTGACAGAAAGAGACGGCCTTACCATAGAAGATGCAAAAAACCGCATCTCAAGCCAGATGCCATTAAAAGAAAAAAGAAGATATGCTGATTTTGTCATAGAGAATGTGGAAGGGAAAAATAGAGAAGAAGTAAAAGAGGAAGTTAAAAGGGTATTTGACCGGTTAAAAGACAAAAGGTAATTATATGGAACTTCCATGAGCCATTGGCTCATAAAGTGGGACTTAAATTTAACAACTGTCATGCCCGAAGCTCCTATTGGGCATCCAGTGTCTTTTGGATGAGATAGGGGCTAAAACAGAAAGACTCTGGATTCCCGCTAAAATCCTGCGGGAATGACAATCTTAGCAAAAGAGGTATTTTCAGGTGCAACTAACACTTGGCCCGATATTATTTGACTGGAAAAAAGAAGAGCTTTTAAGGTTCTATGATGAAGTAGCGGATATGCCTGTGGACAGGGTTTATCTTGGCGAGGTAGTGTGTGCAAAGAAGAGGGGATTGAGTGTTGAGGACTTAGAAAAGATTGGGAAAAAATTAGAAAAAGCAGGAAAAGAGGTTGTTGTCTCAAGCCTTGCGGTTGTGAGCAATGAGGAAGAATTAAAATTAGTGAGGGATATTGCAAATCTGCCTTTTGCCGTTGAGGCAAATGACATGTCTATGTTTAACATAGTCAGAAGTCAGGAGTCAGAAGTCAGGAGTCAGAACAAAGAAATCATTGCCGGTCCGCATATTACAACATACAATGTGCCTTCAATAGAATTTCTTAAAAGTATAGGAGTTAATAGGGTTGTCTTTCCCGTTGAGCTTTCAAGAGATTCTGTGAACCACTGCATCCAGAATACAGGCATAGACGCTGAAATATTTGCCCATGGGAAAGTGCCGCTGGCATTTTCGTGGAGGTGCTATACTTCAAGGGCTTACGGGCTTAATAAGACCAACTGCCAGTATCACTGCAAACAACATCCAGACGGAATGCCATTAAAGACAATTGAAGGAGAGCCGACCTTCACTATCAACGGAACATCTGTCCTCAGCGCACAGACATATACGCTCGTAGAGGTGATTGAGGATTTACAGGCCATCGGCGTAAATGCCATAAGAATCTCCCCCCAATATCAACATACAAAGAAGATTGTTGATGTCTTCAGAAAAAGACTTGACGGCATGATAGGGCCTGATGAAGGCCTTGCACTGCTTAAAGATACAAGCCCATTAGGATTTTGCAATGGGTGGTATTGGGGCAAGGCAGGAAAGGAGTATTTGGCGACTCCTAAAAAGTCCACCTGCAACGTTGTCGCTACGGCTTCTTCGCTCAACATACCTGTAGATTGACCATTTATGGGCGTACTTAAAGGCGCCGATAAATCGGCAAACTACGACCGCTTTGCATCTGGGCAATTTTTGAGCGTGAACTGAATTTGGGGGTAATGAAAAAAGATTAAATATAAATAAAAGTGAAACCAATTAAGCAAGGCGATATAATCCTGCAATAAGAAATTGTGTTATTGCGGGATAGGGCATAATCCTGCAATAATAGGCAGCGATATTGCACTATATAGCTCCCAATTTAATGGATTTATTGACCGCTAAAGGCAAAGGAGGACACCATGACTGACATACTTGATAAGGCAATATTAATTGGATTGGGTTTGGAGAAAAGGGTAAAGGATGCTTTGAATGAACTGGCAAGCGAGGGAAAAGAGGCAAAGACAGGAGAAGGTGGAGAACTTCCACCAAAACAGGAATTGGAAAACAAATTAGTAGATGAAGGTGTCAAGGCTGTAAGGGAGCTTATTGCCACAGTAAAGGGAGGCAAGGAAAAGGTTGATAAGGAGATACAGGAAGTGGTAGAAAGGCTTCTGGAGAAATGCAAGGTTGCCACAAAGGATGATATGGAGATAATTGAAAAGATGGCACAGGTGGCAAGGGAAAAGGTTGATGCGCTGGAGAAGAGGATGGAAGAGTTGGAGAAAAGGTCGTAAGGTATCTTTTATGAATGAGAAAAAAGAAGTTACATTAGGTCTTATCCAGACAGCGGTTACAAAAAACATACCGGAGAATATTCAGAAGACCGTTGCCTTTGTGAGAAAGGCTGCGGCGCAAGGCGCCCAGATTATATGCCTTCAGGAACTTTTCAGCGTAATATATTTTCCCCAGTACGAAGGGCTTGATGCATCGGGGTTTGCGGAAACCATACCCGGCGAAACGGTCAACCTTTTTTCGCAATTGGCAAAGGAACTCGGTATCGTTATCATCGTCCCTCTGTTTGAAAAGGCGAAAGACGGCAGCTATTACAATTCCGCCGTCACCATAGATGCAGACGGAAGCATTTTGGGCATGTATCGCAAGATACATATCCCGTTTGATAAACTCTTCTATGAGAAAAATTATTTTAAAGACGGGGACCTCGGTTATCAAGTCTATAAAACAAGATTCGCCTCTATCGGAGTCCTCATCTGTTATGACCAATGGATGCCGGAAGCGGCAAGGATAGCTACGCTCATGGGCGCAGAGATAATATTTTACCCCACGGCCATCGGCTGGGTAAAGGGACATATCTCCCCCGACGGTGACTGGCACAATGCGTGGGAGACTGTGCAGCGCGGCCATGCCATAGCAAACGGCGTTCATGTTGCGGCGGTGAACAGGATTGGAGAAGAAGACAAGTTAAAGTTCTGGGGCGGGTCATTTATCTCAGATGCCTTTGGAAAGGTTATTAAAAAGGCGAGTAATGACAAAGAAGAGGTTTTAGTTGCGACAATAGATTTGAGCATGAACAAGAAAATTCGCGAAGGATGGGGTTTCCTCAATAACAGAAGACCTGATACATACTCGCCTATATGCAAGTAGTTATGGCTAAACTGTCATTATCAGTAAATACACCGAAAAAACTCGGCTACTTCATGCCTGCGGAATGGGAGCAGCATGATGCAATATGGCTTTCATGGCCGCACGACCCCATCACCTTTCCCGACAGGGTGGAAAAGGTGGAAAAGACTTACGGTGAAATCATAAAGGCCATACAAAAAAGCGAAAAGGTCAACCTCCTGGTAAAAGACAACGCAATGAAGCAACGGGCGCAGGATGTTTTAAAAGAGCGCGGCGCAAATCCCGATGAGATTGCGTTTCATGTTTACGACTATGCGGATGTATGGTTCAGGGATTACGGCCCGATATTTCTTGTGAACAAAAAAAGCGGCAAACTTGCCATGAACCATTGGATATTCAACGCATGGGGAGGGAAATATGAAACCCTGATGCCGGACACGCACATCCCTGAATTTATCAACCGGAGCATGAATATTCCCTGCTTCACCCCGGGCATTGTGATGGAAGGCGGCTCCATAGATGTGAACGGAAAAGGGACGCTCCTCACCACCGAACAGTGCCTGCTCAATAAAAACAGAAACCCTCATCTGAGCAAATCCGAGATAGAAAAATATCTCATGGAATATCTCGGCGTATCACAAATTATCTGGCTGAAAAACGGCATTGAAGGAGACGACACGGACGGACATATAGACGACATCGCGAGATTCGTCAATCCAAGAACCGTGCTTTGCGCATATGAAGAAAATCAGAATGATGTAAATCACCACATGCTTCATGAGAATTACGAAATACTGTTCCACGCAAAAGATCAAAACGGCAATAAGATGAATGTGATAAAACTCCCCATGCCCGGAGCCACCGGGGACGCGGAAGGAGCGCTGCCTGCGAGCTACGCAAATTTTTATATCGGCAATACGGTCGTGCTGGTTCCGGTCTTCGGCAGAACACAGCAGACCAAGGCGCGACGAAGGCGAGGAGGGAGGCGTACTTTTTGTGTACGCCGCAGTGACGAGCCGAGGAGCAACGCAGGTATGCGAAGTTATGACGCTCTGTATAGTCAAAAAACTACGGACACGGACAACGGTATTATTTATGCAAACCAGAACCTATCAAAACATACGAAGGCTTCATAGAATAGTAGCCATTCTCATCAAGTACGGTTTTGGCGGACTTGTAAAGGAGCTGAAGCTCTTTCCATTTGTTTCTGCGTTTGAAAGACTCTTGTTTTTCAGGAAGGCAAAAAAGGAATTAAGCATACCAGAGAGGATAAGGCTGGTGCTTGAAGAGCTTGGCCCTATATTTATAAAACTGGGGCAGGTGGCATCCACGCGTGCAGACCTTTTGCCGCCGGATTGGGTTGAGGAGTTGAAAAAACTTCAGGATGCAGTGCCGCCGTTTCCTTTTGAAAAGGTCAAAGAGGTTGTCGTGCATGGGCTTAAGTCCCCGCTTCATGCAAAATTTAAAACCTTTGAAGAAAAGCCATGCGCATCAGCATCCATTGCGCAGGTGCATTATGCAACTTTGCCGGACGGCCAGGAGGTTGCTGTAAAGGTCAAGCGTCCCGGCATAGACAGGATTATAGAATCTGACATCTCGGTGATGCACACCATTGCCCATCTTCTGGACAGGTATGTGCCACAGGCAAAGCGATACAGGTCTATGGAGGTTGTTGAAGAATTTGCGAGGGTCATACACAAAGAGCAGGATTTCACTGTAGAAGGTTCGCATGCTACAAGATTTGCAAAGATGTTTGAAGGCGATGCGACAGTAAAGATACCAAAGGTCTTCTGGGATTATACAACAAGCGAGGTGCTGACCCTAGAGAGGATTTACGGTACGCCGCTTGACGAGACCGAAAAGATAAAGGCGCAGGGCCTGGATGTAAAAAGTATTGCAGAGAACGGCATCAGGGCATTTTTCAAGCAGGTCTTTGAATATGGTTTTTTCCATGCAGACCTTCATCCGGGAAATATCTTTGCAAGCCCGGACGGCACTATTATATATCTTGATTTTGGCATCATGGGCAGGCTTGACGAGAGCGTAAGGAAATATCTTGCAAGTTTATTGTTTCACCTCATAAGACAGGATTATTACAGCATGGCACGGATTCATCGCGAGATGGGGCTTGTCGGTAAGGAGGTTGATATTCAGGAGTTTGAGGATGCATTGAGGGAGATTACAGAGCCGGTATTCGGCCGGACTCTGGAGCAGATAAACATATCTGAGTTGATAATGAAGCTTATCAGAACTGCGCGGCGCTTTCAGATGCGGCTTCAGCCAAATCTTCTGCTCCTGCAAAAGTCTATGGTAATAATCGAAGGTGTCGGCAGGCAGATTTATCCTGATGTGAATATGTGGGAGGTTGCAAAGCCGTTAATCTACAAATGGATGCTCAAGGAAAAGGCCTCGCCAAAGAGGATGTATGAAAAGGGTAAAGGGAGGGTGGAAAATTTTGTAGAGATGGCAACAGATGTGCCGTATCAGGTGCATTCTGTATTGAGTAAAACACTTAGTGAAGAACTGAAGATAGGGTTTGTGCATCATAAGCTTGAGGTGTTGTCTGACGAGATAGCAGGCCTCGGCCGCCGTATTGCAGCAGGGATGATAATTGCAGCCTTGATTATAGGTTCATCGTTTATTGCTATGGTAAATAAAGGAGGGGCTGTATTGTGGGGCATACCGGCATTGAGCTGGGTAGGATTTGTAATTGCTGCTGTTCTGGGATTTAGGCTTGTAAGCAGTAAGAAGTAGTTTGTCCATCCCCAATTAAAACATTTGGGGACAAGTTTTGGGCGCTTTAAAACGCCGATAAATCGGCAGGCTACAAAATCGCTATACAAATGGATAAAAAACCCACCACACACTTCGGCAGCAAAATAATCCCTGTAGAGGAAAAAAAGGGGCGGGTGCAGGATATATTCACCTCTGTTGCAGATAAATATGACCTGATGAACGACCTGATGAGCTTTGGGATTCATAGGCTCTGGAAAAGGTTTGTAGCGGAAAAGACAAATCTTAAGCCGGGAGATTCTGCAATAGATGTATGCGGCGGGACTGCTGATATAGCCATGCTCATGGCAAAGAGGGTCGGCGAAAAGGGAAGGATTGTTGTATATGACATAAACAGGGAAATGCTGGAAACGGGCAGGGAGAAATGTATTGACAGGGGGTTTTTAAAGAGTATACGGTATGTGCAGGGAAATGCGGAAGAGATAGCCTTTGCCGATAATACCTTCCACTGCGCAACCGTGGGCTTCGGCATAAGGAATGTAACCTATCTTGAAAAGGCATTCGGTGAGATGGCGCGGGTAGTCAAACCAGGGGGCAGGGTTATCTGCCTTGAGTTCTCTCATCCAACCTCAAAGACATTCAGCAAACTCTACGACCTCTACTCTTTCAAAGTCATGCCTGAGATTGGCGAGGTGGTTACCGGCAATAGAGAGGCATACACCTATCTCCCTGAGTCTATCAGAAAATTTCCTCCGCAGGAAGAGTTGAAAAAGATAATGGAAGATGTGGGTCTATTTAAGGTCAAATATCATAACCTGTTTAATGGCATTGCAGCAGTGCATATCGGGATAAAGGTTTGATAGGGGTTGAAAGAGCTTGTTGAAAAACTCAACAATCTCTGATTACACAGATAAAAAATATAGATTACACAGATTTAAACTATTGAATTATCTGTGTAATCGTTTTTATAAATCTGTGTAATCAGGGCTGCTGGGGTCTTTTTCAACAGCCTGCTAGAGTTATGCACAGGTGTCCGTTCAGACATATAATGAAATCAATTCTTTGAAAAGGAGGTATTAACCATGAACAGATTGCTTTCAGCATTAGTCTTTTTTTTATTCATTGTATTAATTGCAAACCATGCTGCTGCCAGCTCAGATGTGGCTTTTCCTAAGGATTGGAAAAAATGGTCCTCTGTAAACACCCCTTTAACAGAGATAGGCGGGTTGCCCGGTTGTAATGCCGATGTGAGCACATTACCCCCTATCTATCAGGAAACGGTTGCAACATACTGTTCTGCAAGAGAAGGCGGCCCGGGCAAGGTAGCGGTGCTTGTCAACCCATATGTGTTAAATGTATATGAGGCGCATAATGGGAAGTATCCTGACGGTGCTAATGTGATACTGCACTTAAAGGATATGAAGGTTCTCTTTGTTCTGGGCCATAAAGGGGGTGTGGCTGTATATGGCGTCTTTACCGAAACAGGTGGTGATATTGCCACAAAGAACGGCCCGCTTGCCACAAAGACCTGTGTCAACTGTCATACAGCTTATAAAGCCTTCTGCGTTAATGGCCAGTGCGGAAGGATTGTGAAGAAGAGGTGAGATTATGTTTGAATCCATCAGAAATAGGCTTGCCCTGTTATTTATTCTTCTCGTTACAATCCCCCTTATTATTATCGGGGTTATGAGTGATTTTTTAATAGAGAAGTCTACCGCCCTCAATGGTGCGGCATCCATCATGGGTAGTGTGCAGGATAAGGATGTGAAGATAAGCTCATTTCTGAGAGGTGTTGTGGCGGATATAGATATCCTGGCAGGCGATACAATGAAGGGCCTTATTACAGCCATAGAGACCGGGAGCGGGAAGGGTGTAATCATATGGCGTATGAATCTTGAGAATGAGTTTGTTAATTTTATGAGGGCAAAGAGGGTATATGACAGGATAAGTTATAAAGGAAATGATGGGATGGAGATTGTAAGAGTAGACTTTGACGGGAAAGAGGCGGTTATTGTTCCTGAAAACACCCTTCGGGATAGGGGTGATGAAACATACTTTAAAGAGACTATGAAGCTTAATAAAGGGGAGGTATATGTATCGCCCTTAGAACCTAATATAGAGCATGGCAAGGCAGGAGCGTCCTTTAAGCCTGTTATACATTATGCCAAGCCTGTCTTC
>JACRML010000087.1 GCA_016214995.1 Deltaproteobacteria bacterium | reverse complement strand
GAATGTCCCACTGGAATTATGGTTCGTACTGGTTAAGGCAAGGACCTTTTCACCAGAGAGTGCAGACATGTCTTTTATAACCTGCCAGGTGGCAAAGGGCCCCTTTTGGTTTGTTGCCTCTATCTTCCACTCCAAAGGCAGTGCCCCTGCCTTAACATCCTCAAAGTCCAATATGGCAGCACCTTTTTGTGAAGCAGATAAAAGTCCTTTTATTTGGGCCACGCCTGTCTTACTTAAGACAATAAGCGATACAAAAACGAAAATTACCGCTGTAATCAAAAATACTTCACAAGGCCTTTTTGTAGAATTGCTTCTAAACATCACTGTTTCATCCCCCACGTCTTGACTGCCTCTATTGCCCAGTCAACGCTTTTATCCGTATGGCAGTTGTTGCACGCATTCGGGACTCCGTGCTCCTTTGTCATGGCAGGTGATATAAACTTGAATGTATGGTCTCTTGATTCCGCATCATTTGCATGTTTACCTGTTTTTACCATATGGCATTCCATGCAATCGCTCCCTGTGCTTGTACGCTTGTGTCTTGTATGCTCTTCAATCTCCTGATAAGAATATGTGAGTCCTGCCGGTGAATCAGGACCGTGACAGGTTAAGCAGAGGTTATTACCGGGTTTGTAAACAAGGGACTTATAATCTGTACCATGAGGGTTGTGGCATGTAATACACTTTACACCCTGTTTATACATCTCGCTAAATTTATATGTATTTCCCTGAACACGGTTTTTGTTTGCAGAACCGTTGGACCAGAATGTATATGTTCCCTTGCCATGTTCAAAAGCATCTTCAACCCAGTATTTGCTGAGAACATCTCCTGGTTTAAAACCAATTGCCCATGCTGTTTTATTGTCAATGCTCTTTCCGCTCAGATGGCACTGGAAGCAGACATCATTTGCCATGTCCACATCAAGAAGGCCTGGGTTTATGATTTTATTGTCTCTTACATACTGACTGACTTTTGGCAGTTTGCCTGCCTTTTTATCCTCTTCCAGTTTATTCATTGCCTCCACATGCTCTTTTCCAGGACCGTGACATGCTTCACAGGCAATGTTAGGTTCAACACCTTTTTTTGCCTCCAAATCATAGCCGGTTTGATGGCAGCCTTCGCATAATCTTGATGCAGGTTTTTTATCCCAGTCTGCTGGATACTGGGGAACCCACCAGTCTTTTTTAGGCACATACGGCTGCCATTTCTTTTTGGCAATATTCCATTCAGCAGGATGTATAAAATAGTCATCACTTATCTTTTTTGCATACCGCTGCTTGAACCTGCTCCCTATAAGCATATCCACATCCTCAGGCTTGAATGTAAGCACAGGGTCTTTGGAGGTAAAGTCTCCAAGGACATTTTTACCGGTCCCTCCCAAATTGGGGTCTGCTCCATCTTGTTATGCTGGCTCTTTTGCCATCCTGCATACTTTGCCTCATGGCATTTTTTACATTCCTTTGAACCTACATAACCCTTAAAATCCGCATTATACCCTGCCTCCTGCTGTAATGCCTTCTCCATATCCTCATAGCCGTGCATTGGAATGCCTATTGAAGGAATAAATAAAAGCACCGCAGGAACAGCGAGCATAACCATTAGTTTCAACATCTTTTTGTGCATAAACCCTCCTTGTTTCTTACGATATTTTATATTGTAAATTAGTATGGGAATTCCAATTTTATGCCCATATAAACACGCAGGTTTGGTCCACCAACATTATCTTCCCGCAAACTTTTTCCAATGGCAACATGACCTGCTAAGTGCGGCAGAATCTGATGTTTAAACCCAACATCAAAGGCAAAACGGTTCGGGGCATCGGGCTCATCGCTCTCTTTCCAATAAATCTCTGAGAGCAGTTTTGTCTCAGGGAAGATTTCGAACTCCTGAGCAAAGGCTGTAAACCACACATTCTGCCTCGCTTGACGCACACCATCTATATTAGGCTCGCCAATAATGGTGTATCCGAGATTGATAATACCTGTGAACCAACCCCATGTTTTTTGCGACCTGACCCTGAAATCGTATTCCATAGCCCCTGTGCCCAATCCTTTACTCTGGCTGGCATTAGCAAGTTTTATTTCAAATGACCCGGCAATACCAGGAGCACCTTCTGTTTCTTTGAGAAATTGATATTTTGTGCCCAGTACAGCATCCCCGAAGCCACTGGCTCCATCGGCAGATAAATATGGAATCTCAAAGGTTATCTCTTGCCTGTCAGAAATACCCCATACCAACTCTGTAAATGGAATCTGCCTTTCAATGCTTCCATCATCTTTTTGATAACGTATCCCTACAAACCATTCTACATGATTTTTATCTGCAGTAGGAACATCCCCGACAACAAGAGGCGGGACAGCCTCTGCATTACTGCCGAAAATCGCCGCAATGAAAATAATGAAAAAACTTACAAGTAATCTCTGTTTTATAATGCATCCTTCTTTAAGGTTCAGATTTTTGATGTATAGAGCATCTCAAAAACCTCCATGCCCCTTTTAAGCATCTCCTCGTCATTCTTTACGGTCTTTCTTATGCCCTTGAGGATTTCTTCCACGCCGGTACTTTCAGGGTTTTCATATAAGCCGTCTTTTACATCCAGTTCATGGACGATTTCTGCTATCTTTTGGGCAGCGGGGTCTTTAATGCCAAATGAATTTATGATTACCTCAAATGTGCAGAGAGAACCCACATGAGTAAATTCACCTGCGCGTATATCAAAAAAAACAGATTTTTTATCTGCCGCACCCGCAGTGCTTTCATCTGTAAACTTGAAAACGGCGTTATTGTCAACAAACCTCTTTAGAAGCCATGCTGATGCCATTCTGTCCACAAAGGGTTTTTTACGGGTGAACCACACCTTTCCCTGATAATCTTCTATGCGCCTTGCTGTAACCACTGCACCTTTTATTATGACATCTGAAGCCATTTTCAGTCGTTCTTCAATAAGCCCCAGCCTCTTTTTCAAACCGGCTCCGGCTTTTGAATTAAAGAAATCTATTCTCTTCGTTTCCTCAAATTCCATGGACACCAGCTTAAACCGCTCGGACAATTTGTTTGAGTGATTTGATGCAAAACCTTTTTTAATGCTGTTTATCTTCTTCTCTATTTCGCTGACGGATATTGCAATACTGCGGAAATTATTTTCTCTCTGGCGGTTAAAAAGCTCTATAAGTTCCTCGTTCTTCATGGTCTCAATCTTTGAAACCCTGACAAAGCCTGCATCACCTTTCATCGCGATAATTTCAGAAGTAAGCCATTGTAAGAGTTCATAATGCTCATCGTTATAGGGAAGGATATAGACAGCGTCTTTAATTGCAATAGCGCCTGTTTTTGCCAGCCTTCTCCATATCCACATCCTGCTGCTCACAGGTTTTGACGGCACAGTGTAAAAATATAACAGCCATGCGGTATCTTCCTTTGTAGTATTCTTACCGGATAGTTTGTCCATTGTCAGGCAGCTCAATGTAACATATGTTACATTGAAGTAACATATGTTATATGCAATGTCAAATATTTTCCACTGTAATTTTCCGCAAGCATTTGAAAGGTAGAAATAGAAGGGCATTCCCACAATTTATCTTGAAAACAGGAGGTTAAGTTATTCGGCGATGTTCGAGACAGATCATCATATGCCACCTTTTTTTATGTTAACTGTTAAATCAAATAACACAAATAATTGTCCGTTCTTATAGATAGCCTTGCACTTAGAAAATATCTCACTGACAAAATTGGAATGTTCACGCTCAAAATAATATTTTTGCTGAACGGAAGAGGTTCGATACCACTACCAATCTTTCCTCTCAATTTAAACAGACTCTTCATCATCTCAAAAATATTTTTTTCAAAATCATCGGAAAACACCGCTTTAGTTCATTATTTATTTGAACGAGGCTTTTAGCCATGAAATAATCCGTCCCATCCCTCAAAACCTGTACCCCAG
Source organism: Deltaproteobacteria bacterium (assembly GCA_016214995.1). Taxonomy (GTDB): domain Bacteria; phylum Desulfobacterota; class GWC2-55-46; order UBA9637; family UBA9637; genus JACRNJ01. The sequence goes on along the minus strand of JACRML010000087.1, from coordinate 22,196 downwards.
CCCTGTCGGTTCTTTTGTCTGCATGTTTTTAAGCACGGTTATGCCGGTATCCAGATGAAGGTCGGTATACTTTTCAAAGACCAGCTTGGCGCTTGCGGCGGTTTTTATGCCCTTTTGTTTCAGCGGCGTGTCTGAAATGAGCATGAGCGCGCCTATGGGCACATACCGTGCAAAACCTACGGTAAAAAGCGTGGCGCATTCCATGTCAATTGCCTGAGCTCTTTCCTCAATCAATGTTGTTTTGAAGTCATCATTAAATTCCCAGAATCTGACATTTGTGGTGTGGATGACACCGGTATGGTATTTGAGGCCCCTTCTCTCAAGTTCTTCACACACGAACCTCTGTATCACGAAAGAGCTTAACGACGGGCTTTGCTTGGGCATATAGGAATCAGAGGTCGCCTCTCCACGGATTGCCGCAACAGGATTGAAGAAGTCTCCTATGGTATGTTCATCCCGCAACCCTCCACACATGCCAAGCATCAATACCCCCTTTGGTTTTATGAAAGAGAGCAATTCCACCACCAGCGCGGCAGTCGGTGAGCCTACGCTGTAATTCACTATGGTTATCCTCCCTCTTTTTGAGTGGCATGCCTGCATAACAGAACCTACCCGCACCGGCTCTCCAAGATTTTTGGCAAACAGGTCTACATAGTGTCTGAAGTTGGTGAGGAGTATAAAAGGCTGAAACTCTTCTGCCGAACTTCCGGTATACCGTTCAAGGGTGCTTAATCCCACACGGTCCCGAGAATATTGGTCTATCTGGTCAAGTGCATCTTTGCCGAGTTTATCTTCTGCCATATGTCTTTCACCTCGCTGTTTTTAACCTGCCGATTTAAATAAAATATAACCCATATTTTTTACTTTGCAAGACACCTCATAATTTCGCCTATGTACATCCTATGGTAGTCTTTTTTGGGATAAAAAGCTGGTATGGCTGAATCAAGAAAGTTGTTCGGGGTTATATCATGAAAATATACCTTTTTACATTCGAGCGTCAGACGTGCCTGCTTAAAATTAATCGCGCCTGAATCGCTGTGAACCGGAACAAGACCTGTCTCATTGATTTTATTCACATCCCTGCCTGATTTTGCTCCGCAGAATTTCAGGATATCTCTGTATTTTTCCTCAAAAAAGGACAGGGTAAAGATATCCGTTTTTTCCATAAAATCGTAGGTGTAGCGGGGCGGTCTGATAAAGCAGAAGCAGACATTTTTATTCCATAGATAGCCCAACCCTCCCCAGTTTGCGGTCATGGTATTGAAGTTATCCTGTGTTCCAGCAGTAATCAGCATCCAGTCTGTGCCTATGAGTCCGAAGACATTATCGTTTATATTTTCAGGGGTAATCTCCTTAAACACGGTTTCCATTTTTACCTCCGCTGCTGTTTCATGGTTTTATGATTTTTTATACTGCAAAAGTTAACCTGCTCTTAATTCTACACTTTTTTGCCTTTTCATGCAAATATGTGGTGTCGTGGCAAAATAGCGATTGAAAATCTCGCTATTTTACATCTTCCACTTGCAATTGCTTTGCAGCAAGTGGAGCCAGCCGATTTGCCAGACCCAAGCGTTGCTTGGGTGCCCCGACTTCGTTATCGGCCAATTTTCGGGTGTTAAATCTATCTTTTTTCTTGCCTACCGATATTATAAAAAGTATAATCTAACAGTTCATAATTTATAGGTAGCAGCAGGAATGTGATTAAATTAAATGTCAGGAAATAAAAATGAACGGCCAAAAGTTAGGAATCGGCAGTCGGAAATCAGCAAAGAGACGGGAGACGGGGAGATGGAGAAAAAGAATAGAATCGAGCAACGGGGAAACGGGGGAAAATCTTTTACCGATTCACCGATTCACCGATTCTCACATTCACTACTTTTGCTGTTCGCTCTTCACTGTTCACTTCTTGCTGCTTTAGCAGGGTGCGGCTATCACATAGCCGGCAAGGGTGGAAGTATGCCGGGAAGTGTGGCAATCATATCAATCCCCTTTTTCAAGAATCAAGTGCGGAAACCTGATGTAGAAACAATTATTACAACTGCACTGGTTGACGAGTTTGTAAAAAGCGGAATTGTGAAGGTTGTTGATGAAAATGCTGAAGCGATACTGAATGGTGCTGTAACTGGTTATAATTTAACGCCTGTTTCTTTTAACAGCACTGATGTAATTCAGGAATACAGGCTCACTATCAAGATAGAGATTGAGCTTGTAAGGAGCAGTGATGGAAAGATTTTATGGGAGGATAAAAATATCACAGATTATGAGGATTTTAAGGTGAGCGCCGCAGATATAAATACAACAAAGGCGGCTGAGCTGGATATTGTCAAGAAGATGGCCAGGGACACGGCAAGGCTAATAAAGGAGAGGATGTTGGAGCAATTTTGACAACTTCGTAAAATATCCATCTGCGACGTTGCCGGAGCTTGTCCGAGTAAAGCGGGAAATATAAATGAATTGCCGATTTATCTGAGTATTTTAGAAGCACTAATAAATGGGCAACTACCAGTCAATTAATTATGCTGAACGGCGCTGCAATTATTGAAGGTCTTAAAAAGGGAAAAGAACTTCTTCCTGTGTACTGTATCTATGGTGACAGTTATCTGATGGAAGAGGCCGTCAATGCCATAAAGGCCATGGCGCTATCTTCTGCTTTCAAGGATATGAACTATCATTCATTTGATGCAAAAGAGGCAGATGCTGATGATATTATTTCAATAGCCCAGACCTTCCCGGTTATGTCTCAAAAGAGATTTGTTATTGTGAACAGGATAGAAACACTTTCCAAATCACAACAGGAGACGCTTCTATTATATACAAAAGACCCGGCTAAACATACATGCCTTATATTAATTCCATCAGCAGGCAGGATTGATAAGAGATTGTCTTTTTTCTCATGGCTGGATAAGGCTAATTATCTATTTCATTTTAAACCGCTTTCGGATGCAGAACTTCCTTCGTGGATTAAAAAAGAGGTGCAAAGACTTGGAAAAAAAATTACCGATGATGCAATCAGCATCTTTTTAGAAGCAGTAGGCAGTGAATTGATGGATATAAAACAAGAGGTTGACAAGCTGGTATTGTTTGTAGGAGAAAAAGAAGACATAGAAAGAAAAGATGTAGAAGCGGCTGTTGTCAACGGCAGAGTTGATACAGTATTTGATCTGGCAGATTCTATAGGCAGAAAAAATTTAAGAGAAGGCCTGATAAACCTGAATAAACTTATTGAACAGGGGGAAGAGCCTGTAAAGATATTGGGGATGATAGCCCGTCAGTTTCGTATGATATGGAGAGTAAAGGCTATGAGGAAAAAGAGGATTGCGGTCAACAGTATTGCTTCGGCTTTGGGAACATTTCCAACTTATATAGATGGATATCTTAAGCAAGGAAAAGATTTCAGCAACGAAGGGCTACAGACTGTTTTTCAAATACTTCATCTTGCAGATATAGCCCTGAAATCCGGCAGACAGTCTCCTCATATGGTGATGGAGAGGCTCATTTTAGAACTGTGTTCCAATGGTAATTCGGAGTTCAGAGTTGGGAGTTAGGAGATTAAAAGCGAGTTCATATTGGAAAAAAGAGAACTTCTCCGAACTAATAATTCTGAACTACTTTGCGGTAATGGAATTTACTACCGCTGTCAGGCGGGATATTTTCCTTGAAGCGTTATTCCTGTGAAGGGTTTTCTTAGAAACTGCCTTGTCAAGAAGCCTTACGGCTTTTGCAAGTGATGTTAAGGCATTTTCTTTATTGCCCTTTGCTGTAGTTTCTTTAACCTGTTTTACTGCAGTTTTTATAGCAGATGCTACAGCCACATTGCGGGCCCTGCGCTTCAGATTTTGTCTATGTCTTTTTATTGCCGATTTATGCGTTGCCATTTAATCCTCCATTTAAATTTAGCATATATTTTTAAACTATTGAGGTGTAGTTGTCAAGGATTTTATGTGAATCGTAAAGTCAATCGCTATTTTTTCTGGGTGTAAACAGGATTTTATGTAAACAGGAAAACATGGAAGAGGGTCACGGGTCACGGTATTTATTTTTAAATCCGCATAATCACAATAACCACCGTTCTGCAGTCTGCACAATAAGGTATCTATTATGACAGGGGCTAAAAACATAACAAAGGCCGCCTCCATTGTAGGAGGAGCAACATTTTTGAGCCGAATACTGGGCTATATAAGAGATGCGGTTATTGCTGCATTTTTCGGGGCAGGCACTTATGCAGATGTATTTTTTATAGCCTACAGGATTCCAAACTTCTTCAGGAGGCTCGTCGGTGAAGGGGCGTTAACCATATCCTTTATTCCGGTATTTACAGAAGAACTCACTATTGGTCCCAGAGAAAGGGCAAAAACATTAGCCTCAAGGACATTTACATTCTTCACCATTATATTAGCAGCACTTACAATAGCAGGCATTATATTTGCGGAACAGATAGTAGAGATTACAGCACCTGGTTTTGCCCAAAATAAATTGGCTATTACCATATCTTTAACAAAATGGATGTTCCCTTTTCTTTTCTTTATATGTCTTGTTGCCTTAAGCATGGGGGTTTTAAACTCGTTAAAACATTTTACAGCGCCTGCCCTGTCTCCTGTCTGGTTTAATCTGTCTATGATAGGTTCCACCATTTTTCTTATCCCTTTCTTTAAACAGCCTGTCTATGCCCTTGCATTTGGTGTGGTTTTTGGCGGCATACTTCAATTTCTTTATCAACTTCCCTACCTTAAAAGATATGATATGTTTCCACGGCTTGATTTTAGTTTTAACGACTCTGCCATAAAAAAAATAGTCCTTCTTATGTTGCCGGCCACCCTTGCTACCGGGGTAAGCCAGATAAATATCCTCATCACCAACAGATTTGCCTCCGGGCTCAAAGAGGGCAGTATATCTTACTTATATTATGCAGATAGGATAGTGGAACTACCGATGGGGGTCTTTGTGCTTGCAGTTGCAACCGCCGTGCTGCCTTCTATGTCCGAATATGCCATAAAAAAAGACTGGTCTGGTTTTAAAGAGTCACTATCATTCGCCATAAGGCTTGTAACCTTTATTACCATCCCCGCTACCATAGGCCTTTTGGTACTCGGCGGACCGATTGTCACTATGCTTTTTCAAAGAGGTGCATTTGGCCATGAAGCAACTCAAGGAACTGTTTATGCCCTTTATTTCTTTTCCATCGGTCTTGCTGCATTTGGCGGAGGAAGGATATTGATATCTGCCTTCTATTCGCTTAAGGATACCGTAACGCCGGTCAAGATTGGCTGCATAGCGGTGGTTGCCAATATACTATTTTGTTTCCTGCTCATTAGTCCTTTGAAGCACGGCGGTCTTGCTCTGGCCACATCGCTTTCGTCGATCGTGAATCTATTGCTTCTCTTCCTTATACTGAGAAAGAGGCTGGGGGGAATCGGTGGAAGAAAGATATTGAATTCTGCTGTAAAGGTGGTGGTATCGTCTATACCCATGGGGATTAGTGTATACGCCATATCACTTCTTGCTGATTGGTCTGACGGCGGCATCACAATCCTGAGACTCTTGGTGTTATCTCTTGCAATCAGTTTGGGTGTTCTATGCTATCTACTATTCGCCCGCCTTTTTAAAAGCCCGGAAATGGCTTTTCTGACTGATATGCTTATGGAAAGATGGGGTAAACCCCTCTAATCAGAAAATGCAGTTGCATCTTTTGACAATGTTATTCAAATGGGCTTAACAACTCAAAGGCTGATGTCATTAGAGTGCCATTCTACGATGTAAAAACAACGAAAAACTAATGTAATTGAATATAGGTTATGAATCGTATAACTCTTTGAATTTTAATGATAATTTGGTGATTAAAAAATGTGCAATGCATCAGGAAGCCTTATTTAATCACATTCTTTTTTTTGCATTCACATTGTTGCTAACAACTTATCCACATGCTGTGGGGAAATCTTTTTAACACTTTGTAATCCTTGATTTTTTTATGAGTGAATATACTGATTTTAAAAAAATGACTAGGCAGATTAAAACTTTCTTTTCCTAAAATCAGTGTAATCTATTTTTTATCACCTGTGTAATCGTTTTTTCTCTTTTGCCTTTGCCTCATTCCAAAGTTTTTCCATTTCAATAACAGATGCATTATTTAAGGCCTTTCCTTTTTTAGCAAGTTCATCTTCAACATAATGAAATCTTCTTATAAATCTTCCAATAGTCTTTCTTAACGCCTCTTCCGGATTTATCTCTATAAATCTTCCAACATTTGCCAATGAAAAAATAAGATCCCCGAACTCCTCTTCCATCCTTTGCGTATTTTTCTTTTTTAGCGCCGCCTTGAATTCTGCCATCTCTTCATCCACCTTTTCAAAAACCTGGCTTATGTTGTTCCAGTCAAAACCAACTTGAGATGCCTTTTTAGTTACCTTGTGTGCTTTAAGCAGCGCGGGGAGGTATTCTGGTATATCTGATAGGTAGCCTTTATTGTTTTTACTCTCTTTTTCCTCATTTTTTATCCTTGCCCAGTGCTTTAAAACATCTTTTGATGTTTTTACCTTTGTCTTTCCAAAAACATGGGGATGCCTCCTTGTCATCTTGTCTCTGGATGCATTGATGACATCCTCTATATCAAAATCCCATTTTTCTTTGGCAAGTTGGCACATAAAGACAATCTGGAACAGGAGGTCACCCAGCTCCTCCTTAAGCATTTCAGGAGACTTTGCATCTACAGCGTCAATTACCTCATAGGCCTCTTCAATGACAAATGGTATAAGACTTTCAAAGGTCTGTTCTCTGTCCCACGGACAACCCTTTGGCCCCCGCAGGCGCTGCATAATAGATACAAGTCCGGCAAGCCCCCTTGTAGGGCTTTGCTTACCGGGAGTAAACTTTTTTAACTTTGCACACGGCATGATAGAACGGTTTTTTAACTTGGCAGGCCTTTTATTTCTTTTCATAATGAGGACGGAACTGAAAGGGATAAGATGATAATAAGCACACTCTTATATTATTATAAACTGCAAACCCCCACGCCAAAAATTTTGGTGTGAGGGTAAATTGCAAAACAAACGCGCAAAACCATATAAAACCAAGATCCCAGCTTTTCAATTTAAAATTCGCACTTTGCACTTTGCAAGGGAGCCAAGTGACTCAAGGATTGGATTGCTCGGTTAAGGTCTTCTCTTGTATTGATATTGTCCAGAGATGATGAAATTTGTTCGCTGAAGAGCCAGTTTTTTTCATCAAGCTTTTTAACCTTTACTTTCTGGAAAAGATTTGTGATGCGCAGGTCTTGATTCTTTATCATTTCTGCGATAGGCTTAAGGCACGTATGAGAATAGACCGCATGGAGAGGATGGTATCTGCCCATAATAAAAGGTACTGTTATGCTGCTGCCGTCCGCTACTTGAATCATCCTTGAGATAACTTCCTTATTCAGGAAAGGCATATCGCAGGCTGCAATAAAACTATGTTCAGATGAGGCATGAAAGAGGCCCGTATATATGCCGCCAAGGCTGCCGGCACCCTTAAATATGTCAGTTACCGTGGGTATGTCTAATTGTTCATAATCAGCAGGATTGTTTACTACCAGTATAATCTCGTCAAATAGTTCTTTGAACAGATTGATAGTCCTCTTGATAATATGCTGTCCGCCAATATCGATAAAGGCCTTGTTAAAACCCATTCTGCTGCTTTTCCCGCCTGCTAAGATTATACCAGTCATGTTTTCATCCTTATTTCTATATCTCTTGGATTGCTGCACCCTTTTAAAGGCTTCAGCATGCCCTTTATCGTTTCTACAAGCATTCCTTGTATGAATGGCTTAAGGGTTATCTGCTTCCCGTTTATTATCAGATCTGCAATTTCACCATGCACCTGTTTTTGCAAAAACCTCTTTTCTATCAAATTTGCGATGCCCTTTGCATCATTGATATCAATACAGGGTATATCCCGGCATTTAAATTTTATGTCACTGGTAATAGCTATGAGGTTTTTATCTTTTCTGCAAATCGGTTTTGTGGATTTTGCCTTTCTGATAACTTCTATCTTTGGATGGCCGGCCTTTTTATAACCCTCTGTTATGATAATATCTACACCGTCAATAAAGGAAAAACCGAGTCTGGCAGGGTCCCATTCTTCATCCACATCCTTTATGACAGCTATTTTGCCGGGGCCGGATAATACTACCGTTGCCGCCCCTGCCCTTTTATGCCGCCAGCTATCTTTACCTTCACAATCTATCTCAAAACCGTGGACATCATGTTTAATCGTGCCGACCTTATAACCTCTGCCTGTTAATTCAGCCACAACCTTTTCAAGCAGAGTAGTCTTGCCGCTTCCTGACTTACCGACGAAAGAAACTATGGGAACCATAATGTATAAAGAATAACAGGTTAGAGCATCTCGTGTCAACAAGTATAGCCAGAGAGCCCACCTCCAATTTTTGTTGAGCATTACCGGCAAATTGCCAAAGGTTGACCTTTGTTTCCCTTCCGTGATAGATTTCGTGTATGCTAAAGAAGGGTTTAAGAGAACTTCCGTCAGTTGACGAAGTTTTGAGGTCTGACAACCTGCGAAAATGCGCAGGTTTATATTCAATAAGCCTCGTTACGGAGATTGTGAGAGATACCATTAAAAAAATGAGAAAAGAGATTACCGACGGTCATACTGTTGATACTTCTGCGGAAAACATAGAAGCGCTTGTTTATAATTATCTTGAAGAAATGCTGAAACCGTCTCTGAAAAAGGTCATTAATGCATCCGGCGTAGTTCTGCATACAAACCTTGGAAGGGCGCTGTTATGTGATGAGGCAATTGAGGCAATCAAGGTTTCTGCCGGTCATACCGTGAACCTTGAGCTTAATTTGGAAGAAGGCGAAAGAGGGGAGAGAGACGGCCATTTAGAAGATATACTATGCCGTCTTACAGGTGCAGAGGCCGCTACCATTGTCAATAACAACGCAGCCGCACTCTTTTTAACATTGAATACCTTGGCTGAAGCAAAAGAGGTTATTATCTCCAGAGGCGAGCTTGTGGAAATAGGCGGTTCTTTTAGAATCCCTGAAGTGATACAAAAAAGCGGATGTAAACTTATAGAGGTTGGTACAACTAACAGGACGCACTCATCAGATTACACATCTGCCATAAATCCAGATACTGCCTTGCTTCTAAAAGCACATACAAGCAACTACAGGATAATTGGTTTTACCTCAAATGTAGATTTGAAGGAGGTGGTAAAAATTGGAATGCAGCACAGCATTCCGGTAGTTGAAGATTTAGGAAGCGGTTCGCTGGTTGATTTATCACAATTTGGCCTTCCCTGTGAACCTCAAGTCAGAGAAAGTATTGAGGCTGGGGCAGATGTGGTTACCTTTAGCGGGGATAAACTGCTTGGCGGCCCTCAGGCGGGCATTATCGTTGGAAAACAGGAATACATCCGGAGAATAAATAAAAACCCTTTAAAGAGGGCGCTAAGGGTTGACAAACTTACTATTGCGGCGATGGAAGCAACGCTTAAGCTTTATCTGAAACCAGATACGTTATCCAGAAAACTTCCAACCTTGAGATTTTTAACAAGACCTGTTCCCGAAATAACATTGGTTGCAGAGGAGGCTTCAAGACTTCTTAAACAAAGGCTCGGCAAGGGCTATTTTGTGGAGATTGAAAACGGTGAAAGCAAGATAGGAAGCGGTTCATTACCCGAAGAGGTAATTGCCACAAAGATTGTTTCTATTACACATAAGCAAATACCGCTAAAAAAAATCTTCGATATGTTTTTGAAAAACAACCCGCCTATTTTGGGCAGAGTGCACAAAGGAAAGTTTTTATTGGATATGAGGATGATAGAAAAGGCTGAAGATGCGGTGGTTAAGTAGTTCACACCAGAAAATTATCTAACCCCGAAAAATGCATTTGGTTTTCCTTTTTCGGATGCAAACGCAAGTGCAATTCTGGCACTTAGGTAATTTTTTGAGCAGGAAGTTCCAGCCTGCCTTTATCTTAGTCAATGACCTCAGCCTTATCATTGGTAAAACCTATGAAGTCAAATGATGCCAGCCAAATGATTGAACTTTGGTTCCAATTGTGTTATATTCCCACACATATTAACAGTTTGTTGAAAAACTCAACAAACTCTGAAGGCTGTTGATGCCTTTTTCAACGGCCTGTTAAGACAAAAGAAACAATAGCATTGGGCGAATGCTAAAACATTTATCCAAACTCTTAACCCAAAAAATGAGGGAGTAGTTATTTAATGGCCGACAATTTATCATCTAAGGTTGACACAGAAATATCAACCGGTGCCAACAGTGAACAGTTTTATGGAGGAACCATTAAAGAACCACAAGCTGGCGAGCTTATAAAGGGAAAAGTATTATGTATCGCAAAGGATGTGGTTATTATTGATATTGGATACAAATCAGAAGGCCATATACCCCTGAAAGAATTTCTTGATGCGAATGGAAGCCCTGAGGTCAAAGTTGGTGATGAGATAGAGGCATTGATGGAAAACACCGATGATGAAAAGGGTTATGTGCTTCTCTCTAAAGATAAGGCTAAACAGACGAGGGTATGGAATGATATAGAAGAGGCATATAAAACTGGCAAAGCCATAGAGGGTAAAATCGTTCAAAAGATAAAGGCCGGTTTCAGTGTAGATTTAAAGGGTATTATCGCATTTCTTCCAGGCTCCCAAGCAGATATCTGGCCTGTAAATAATCCCGACCAACTCATAAATAACACCTTTATGTTCAAAGTTTTGCAATATGACCGGCGAAAACCCAATATTGTAGTGTCAAGAAGGGCTATATTGGAGGAGGAGAGGGAAAATAGCAAACAGGATACCGTGCAGGCGCTGGAAGAGGGAAAGGTAGTTGATGGTATTGTAAAAAATATTACCAACTATGGTGTCTTTGTTGATTTGGGCGGTATAGACGGGCTTTTACATATTACCGACATCTCATGGGGAAAGACAAAACACCCATCGCAAATTTTCAAGATCGGCGACAAGATATCTGCTAAAGTTATAAAGTTTAATAAAGAAGAAAACAAGGTGTCTCTTGGCGTAAAGCAGATGAAACCCAACCCCTGGGATACAGCTGCGGAAAAATATAAAGTTGGAATAAGAGTAACTGGTAAGGTTATCAGCATAGTGGATTATGGGGCGTTTGTGGAGCTTGAAGAAGGGATAGAAGGCTTGATACACCTTTCCGAGTTGAGTTGGATAAAGATAAAACATCCGTCTCAGAAGCTTAAAGTTGGAGATGCTGTAGAGGCAAATATATTAGAAATAGATTCCGGAAACAAGAAGCTATCTTTAAGTCTGAAACAACTTAAACCAAGTCCGTGGGATGAGATAGCGCTAAAATATCCTCAAGGGACAAGAATTAAAGGCATTGTAAAAAATATTGCAGATTATGGTATCTTTATCGGTATAGAGGAATACGTAGATGGATTAGTGCATATATCAGAGATATCGTGGAAAAAAATTAAACACCCGGCAGAGCTTTTCCAAAAGGGACAGGAAGTAGAGGCTGAAGTTGTAAGCATAGACAAAGATAAGGAAAGACTTTCTCTCAGCATAAAAAGGCTTCAAAAAGACCCTTGGCGAGGAGTTGAGGAAAGATACCACGCAGGCATGTCTATAAACGGCAGGATAACAAATATAGCAAATTTTGGCGCATTTGTAGAACTAGAGGACGGACTTGAGGGTCTTATTCATGTATCGGAGTTAACCAGAGGAAGCAAAAAAGGAGTCAATATAACCGTAGGTGATACCGTAGAGACGGAAGTCTTAAATGTAGACTCTGAAGAAAAAAAGATAGGCCTTGGCTTCAAGGCATTAATAAGTAGGGGCAAAAAATCGGAGGAGCAGGGCGTCAAGTCGGCGGGGGAAGAAACAACTGCTTAAATGATTATGGGGAAAAAATATCTAAGGTCAGTTTTAGGCATAGCGGGTTTATTGTTTTTCCTTTTTATTATATCCTTTCTATTCCTTGCAGTTATTCTTGGCCACAACAGCCTGCCATTTGGCGATAAGGTGGCTGTGGTAGAGGTGGAGGGAATAATAACCGAACCAGATTCCATAAACCAACAGATTAAGGAGTATGGAGAGCGGGATGATGTAAAGACTATCGTGATAAGGATAAATTCCCCGGGCGGCGGCGTAGGCCCGTCTCAGGAAGTTTATAGGGAGATAAAAAAGGTAAGCGCTAAAAAGAAAGTAGTTGCTTCAATGGGCGCTGTGGCGGCTTCTGGCGGTTATTATATTGCTGCGGCAGCCGACAAAATAATTGCGAATCCAGGGACTATTACAGGCAGCATTGGCGTTATCATGGAATTTGCTAATGCCGAAGAGCTCTTTGCCAAAATAGGTTTTAAGGGCTATGTGGTAAAGAGCGGGGAATATAAGGACATCGGCTCCCCTTTCAGAGGCATGAAGGATAATGAGAAGAAACTTTTACAGGGTGTTATAGATGATGTTCATAAGCAATTTATTGACGTTGTGGCCGAAAACAGGAAGCTGAAAGTTGATGTGGTAAGAAAATTTGCCGATGGCCGGATATTTTCCGGGGCACAGGCCAAAGATATTGGGTTAGTTGATGATATCGGTAATTTTCAGGACGCTATTGACATGGCAGCATCCATGGCCAATATCAAGGGAAAACCAATTGTGCTATATCCGGAGAAGAAAGGGATTAGGCTCTGGGACATTATTTTTGGAGATGCAACTAGCCGGATACTCAATAGATTTACAAGAAACTACGGATTACAATATATTGATTCATATAGTATAAATAAATAATTGGCAACAGGGAGAGGCAGTTTGTTTTCCCTGCTTCCTGCATCCCATATCCCAATCTTTATAGGAGGTTTTTAAAATGATAAAGAGCGTTCTTGTAGAAAAGGTTGCTGAAAAGGTTAAAAATTTTACTAAAAAAGATGTTGAGATAATTGCAGATGCAATCTTTGACAACATGAAAAGCAGCCTTGCAAAAGGTGAAAAGATTGAAATCAGGGGGTTTGGAAGCTTTAAAATCAAAAAACACAAGGCAAGAAAAGGTAGAAATCCAAAGACAGGAGAAGATATAGATATCCATGCAAAGAAAACTCCGTTCTTTAAGGTGGGAAAGGAATTAAAGGAAAGGGTAAATAGTTCACGCTGAAAAATACCTGACCCATGACTCTGTCATGGCCGCCCCGCTGCGTTGCCAGAGCCTGTTCCGAGTGAAGCGAGGAATCTCATTTGAGATTACACAGATATTGCCCATGCATTTGCTTCGATAGTTTGCTTCGGTTTATCATCGCAACCGTTGTGCTGCTTACATATCTGTAGTTTGCCCGACCCAACCTTCAGTTGGGTGCCCCATGGGCGTTTTTTGTAACTCAAGGCTTTAGCCTTGAAAAACTCAAACCTGAAGGTTTGAGTTACAATCGCCGATTCACCCCGTTAGAAGTTCATTTTAAGGAAGTTAATGTTAACCCCATCAGAAGTCTCTCTCCAAAGGAGATAAACTATCTTACTTAAGCAATAACTTAAGCAATAACATTATCAACAGGAACTTCTAACGGGGTTAATAAAGTTTCATCAAAATATTCAATTGAAAAACTTCTAACGGGGTAAATCGGCAGACTACAATCGCCTTGCATCTGGGCGATTTTTAAACGTGAACTGCCATAAATAGACATGAAACAGATTTGGGCGCCATGGCGTGCAGAGTATATTCACGGGCGAAGACTCAGCCGCTGCATCTTTTGTAAAGAACACAGCGAAGATGACAAAAGAGAGTTGGTTCTTTATAAGGGAGATTGTGCAGCCGTAATGATGAATAAATTTCCTTACACTAACGGCCATCTCCTTGTGTATCCATGGAAACATACAAGCTCATTAGAAGACATAGCTGAAGAAGAAACATCAGAGCTTTTTGAGCTAATCAAAGGGTCTGTATCAATACTCAAAAAAGAGATGAATCCAGGCGGGTTTAATATAGGTATGAATCTCGGAAAAGATGCAGGGGCAGGGATAGAAGAACATCTCCACTTTCACATAGTCCCGCGATGGAACGGCGACACAAACTTTATGCCTGTCATAAGTGAAACTCGTGTAATGCCGGAACATCTTCAATTCACCTACGATAAGCTTTTCCCTTATTTTCAAAAGCTCAAACCATAATCCATTACCTATTTAATAGCCATGCCGCATCTGAATGATTTTATCGGATATTCATAGGTGGATTTCTGCTTTCATAGGAATAACAGCTTTGATATATTTTACTGTTATAGAATATGATCAATACCTGTGGAATAGACGTCATAAACAGTATAGTGAGACAAGTATTTCTTTTATACATTTCCGCATTCTTCCTGGCTTCCCTTTATCTTTTCTATAGCATGACTTATAGCAGGCAAGACTACTACCAGGTTTTCTCTTACTGCTTTTGGACTGCCAGGCAGATTTATGATGAGACTATTTTTACGAATGCCGCAAACAGCTCTGGATATCATGGCATTCGGAGTTTTTTTTAGGCTTTCTGCCCTCATTGCCTCGGCCATACCTGGAAGCTCTCTTTCGATAACTGACATTGTTGCCTCCGGTGTAACATCACGCGGGCTAACACCTGTGCCGCCTGTTGTTAATATCAAATCCAATCGCTTTTTATCTGCAAATTCTATAAGTTTGGACTTTATTACATCAGTCTCATCAGGGATTATTTCATAGGCCTTGACCTCGGCAGAAAGGTCTTTTATCATCCTCTCTATTTCTTTGCCGCTTAAATCTTCCCGTTCCCCGCGGGAACCTTTATCGCTCATAGTAAGTATGCCGACAGTAATCATAATTGTTCTTGGCTCATAGTAGTTGCTATCAGCAATGAGCTATGCGCTGATTTACGGATGTTCTTCTACCCAGACCTCTCCTTTTCTTGTTTTCTCTTTTTTCCATATCGGGGTAATCCTCTTAAGTTCCGCTATTGCCCACTCGCATGCCATAAAGGCATCATTTCTGTGTTGGGCTGCTGCTACAATTAAAACAATATTCTCTCCAATATCTACATTACCAACTCTATGGACTACACCCATCTCAATGATATTGAAATTCTTTAATGCCGCATCTCTAATCTCCCTTAGTTTTTTTTCTGCCATGCCGTGGTAATGTTCAAAGTCAAGTCTTACAATCTCCTCGCCTTTTGATATATCTCTGGCAGTTCCAAGAAAGGCAACAACACCACCTATACTTTGAGATACGGCCTTAACCCGCTCTATCTCTTCATTGACTGAAAAATCGTGCTTTTGTATTCTTACCAAATCCATATTCATATAACCTTTGCCTCTGAGAATAATAAGCTCCCGCTCAAAAATTGCACAGATGCTAGGAAGGACAAGGGTTTGCACCGCAACATACTTTTAGGTATGTGAGGATGCAAACCCGCAGTCCTGACAAGACAGATGGGCGTTTTTCAACGTGAACTAATCAGCCACCCGAAAATGGCGGCAGTAATGCCACCTCATCACCACCTTTTATTATTGTATTTTTAACAGCGAATTCCTGATTCACAGAAATCATAATGCTTTTACTGTCAATAAATTCTGCCAGAACCGGAAATTCCTTTTTTAGCATATCTTTTAATTGGGCAAGTGAAATATTTTCCGAAACCGTCAGGTTCACCTCTTCCTTACCCGCCTTTGTTTTAAGCATTGCAAAAAACCTTACCTTAATAGTCATAACTCATATCCATTTGTCTTCATTGCCTGCTACCTTCACCTCTACCATTGGACTGGCCTTTTTGAGAAGCGCTTCGAAGGTTTCGCCATCGTCAGGAAATATTGCATATCCATATCTGATTCCAATGTCTTCATTGAAAAGATTTTTATCAAAAAGCCTCCCTTCCTGAGCGGCTGTGCACAACTTGCCGACCAATCGTATAGCCCCTTCATCGGATTCTAAGAACATGACCGCAAGCCTTTCATTATCCAACTTTGCCACAACATCAAAATTCCTTATTCTTTCTTTTAATATATTAAGGGTTCTGGCAATCATTTTGTTCCCTTTTTCCTGTCCCTGGCTATAAACATCTAAATTTGGTATATGGATAATCATTATCATAAATCTCTTCCCAAACCTCTTTGCCCTGCCAATTTCTTCCTCGGCGCGCTTTTCTAAAAATTCCTTTTCCATCATGATATCAGACAGTACATCTTGCATCTTTGTTTTTTCTTCTTCCTGCAGCATTAAGTTTAACACCGCCTTTTCTACATAAACCATGAATCTGCTGACTATCTCAATATCCATTTTGGTAAAATGTTCAGGATAGAACGTCCCCGGGACAATTTTATTATACAATGTTAATACTCCGATTACTTTACCTTCTCTCTTAAGGGGATGAGACAATAGCGATACTACAAGCGGGTTTGTTTCTTTTGGAAAGTTTTTTATAACCGCTTTTTTGGCTTTCATTACTTCATGCAGCACATCCCTTTCTGCCGGTAGAAAAGACGCCCTTATCTTTTCATCATCTAATCCACGGGCCGCACGAAGCTGATATTTTGTTGTTCCGTTATACCTTATCCTAAAAGTTGAACCATCTGCCCCGATAATGGCTGCGGCGGCAGTAGCAATAATATTTGGCAGTTTGTCCGGGTCTGTGATAGAAATCAACTCAAGCCCGGTTTCATCCACAGCAATCATCTTATTAGACTTTAAAAACTGCTTTTCTTGTTTCTGATGATTGTCTATAGCTTCTGCAATTGGAACATTAATCTCTTTCAAGAAAGACTCCTGATACGGCAGAAGTCCTTTTGGAGACACCAACTGTCCGCTTAAGAGACCTACTACCCTGCCTTCCACTGTCATAGGAAGAGAGAAATACACCTTTCTCGGCTCATCAGGGTTGGGGTCCTTTTCCATAAGTATAACTATCTTCCCTGTATTTGCCGCCCATCCGTCCACCCCCTCTCCTTTATGGAGGGCAAAAGGTCCGACTGTCTTTGTATCCATAAGGACAGATGCCTTTAAATGCAATATCTGTGTGTCTTCATTCAATACATAAATAGAACAGGCAAAACCGTCTATAAATTGCGCTAATTTAGCACATACATCATTTAGCCTTTTTTCCAGAGGCTTGCTAGCCCCAAGTATTCTGTCTATCTCTTTCCACAAGGTAAACTTGACGGTATCCCATTTCATCTCTTCATATTCTTTTGAACGGAGAATAACCTCACCTGCAAGGACGGCAAGCCTTGTTAAAAATGCAAGGTCTTCCTCTGTAAATGCATGTATAGATTCCCTGCTGTTTACATTGATAACGCCGATAACTTGTCCATTTATTATTAAAGGAACACATAGAGCGCTTTTGACATCGCTTCTTTCTCTTATATTCTGGAAATTATCTTCAGATGCCTTTCCTGATATCAATAAAGGTTTCCCATTCTGTGCAACCCTTCCAGCTATACCTTCTCCAAGCGGCACCTTTATCTTTTGTATAATTTCTTCCTCCATGCCTTCTGCTATTTCCACCTTGAGACATTTGCTGTCCCTGTCAATAAGCATGAGCGAGCCTTTCTCCGCATTGGTAGATTCTATGGCAAGCCTTAGTATTAAAGAGAGGAGCTCCTTCCTATCGCTTGTCAGCCTTATTGCATCAACAACCTCTCTGAGAGACGATAGGAGTACTGCATGGCTGTCTGCCCCCTGGCCTTTGAACTGCAGTTTTTTCTCTTTCATGCCCCATATAAGTTTTGCGCTCAAGGGGCTTAGCTTTTCGACATTTCTAAATTCAGGCTGCTGTAGAAAGCTTTGGAGGCTTAAATCTTCGGATGCATTGATGATGATATCCAGATTTGCAATGCCTTTTATATCCTCTATATTGGAAGTCACTTTGATAAATAAAGGCTCGGCAAACCTATAGCCAAGCTCGTCCAGTTTGAAAAGAAGGGCGTTTTTATTGTTATCCACAATCATTTCTACCTTAAACGTCTTATCCTGCAGAAGTGTCGGCAAAAGGCTTAAGCCTTCTCTGTTTGCCCCGATTATGGCTATATGTTTTACTTTATCCATATGCTGTCGCTCATTGAAAAGTGAAAACTGAAAATTTGAAATTATAAAATTAAAATTTTCCTTCTAAATTTGTATTCTGCAATTTACAATTTTTATCTTACCCTTCCTTCTTTGTAAGGATGCCCAGCTCAATAAGCTTCTTTATCAGGTGAATAGATTCTTTTTCTTCTACCCCAAACAGCCTTTCTTTATCAAATCCGCCCTGCTTTGATTCGTCAAGCCTTTTCATGCCTTCCAAAAGCAGGGCTTCAGCACTGCCTGATATTGTCCTTTCCTCTGGTTTAACATCCATCTCAACTTCAAAATCCCCATCCTTCCACGCAAGCAGATTATACAACGCATTCTCGCCTGAAACTTCCCTAAATCGGGCATGAACAACATTGCCGTTTTCCACAAATATCCTGCCTGCTCCTTGCTCCGAGCCTATATTCACAGCCGCAGTCTTGCGCCCCATATAAAGCACCTGAATAATATCTATCAGGCTCATATCCTTTAGCCTGCCTTTTATTCCTTCATGCATAATATTGCTCCAGTTTAGAATATAGTCAGAAGTCAAGAGTCATAAGTCACCCAAATCCAGCTATAGCGGGATTTGGGAGTCAGCAGACAGTTCTTTTGACTCCGTAAAATAGCGATTAAAAACCTCGCTATTTTACATCTTCCACTTGCAATCGCTTCGCAGCAAGTGGAGCCAGCCGATTTGCCTGCCATACTTCGTTATCGGCCAATTTTTGTTCCTCACCGTATCGGTGAACATACGACTCGTCGTAAAGAACACACCCCCTTTAATCCCCTCTCGAGAGGGGATTTAGGGGTGTGTTGTCTAACAGCCAACTTGCAGGTTTCCCCAAAAATCAATGTCTATTTTTGGGTTGACTCCTGACAGTTGACTAATGACTTTCTCTTATGAACCCATGCTCTTTTAAAAATGCTTCGTCAATGCCTTTTTTCTTGACTGACAAAAATCTTTCCACATACTTTGCAATGACATCAGTTTCTATATTGACCTTATCCCCTTGCTTCCTGACAGCTAAGGTAGTATTTTTCAATGTATGCGGGATAATGGCAACCCTGAATCCATGCTCGATAATATCTGCTACGGTAAGGCTTACGCCATTCACTGCAATAGACCCTTTTTTGGCTATCTGCATCTGCAATTCATCCGGAACATAAAAATCCAATATTGCAAATTCACCATCCATATCTTTCCTTTTAATAAAACCAACCCCGTCTATATGGCCTGTAACAAAATGCCCCCCCATTGACATTGCTGGTGTAAGAGCTTTTTCAAGATTAACTTTCTCACCGCTCTTCATTCTTCCAAGGGTCGTAAGATTAAGGGTTTCTTTGGAGATATCCGCCTCTAAAAGAGAGGGAGAAAATCCTACGACAGTCAAACAAACACCATCTACTGCCACACTGTCCCCTGTGTTTACTTCGGAAAGTCCTCCATTGTGTTCAACAATTATCCCGGCAAAATCTCCTTTTTTGTCAAATCCTTTTATTTTGCCAATAGTCTGTATTATGCCTGTAAACACTTTTGCTCCAATGAATAATTGTAAAATGCAAATTTAAAATTTTCAATTTATAATTTACAATTTAAATATCCCTCCACTAATATATCCTCTCCATGCCTCTTGCATTCAAACCTGCTTAAGCGGATAGCATGTTTAAGTCTTCTTATACCAAGATCTCCTATCATTGGCAAGCCCTCTTTTCCAAGAATCTTTGGCGCCGTAAATATTGCAGCCTTATCAATAATACCTTGCTTAATAGCTGATGCCGCAAGGGTTGAGCCTCCTTCTATCATAAGGCTGGCTATTTCTTTTTTGCCAAGTTCCTTCATAAGAGCCTTCAAATCTACCATTCCGTTTTGTGATGGAAGCAGCAAAATATCTGCCCCCTTATCTTTCAATGCCCTCATCTTTTTATCTTTCTGCTCCCTGATCCCTGACCTCCGACCCCTATTTTCAGTCGTCGCTACAATTATACCACCTTCCCCTGAATTTAAAACCCTTGCGTTTAACGGTATCCTCAATCTGCTGTCAACAACTATCTTTACAGGGTCATTGCCTTTAACAAGCCGCACCGTAAGCTCAGGGTTGTCTTTCAAAATTGTGCCAATACCAACCATAACCGCATCGGCATTTGCCCTCATCCTGTGGACAAACATGCGTGACGCTCGGCCTGTAATCCATTTTGATTCTCCGGTGCATGTAGCAATCCTTCCATCAATGGTTGAAGCAAGCTTCAATGTTACAAAGGGTGTTTTTGTGGTTATATATTTAATATAGGCTTCATTGATATCCTTACATTCATTCTCTAATATCCCGCTCTCTACTGTTATCCCTGCATTCCTTAACTGTCTTGCCCCATTTCCTGCTATCAATGGATTAGGGTCTTTCATGCCTATAAAAACCTTTTTTATTCCTGCCTTTATTATAGCATCTGTGCAGGGAGGGGTTCTTCCAAAAAGATTGCACGGCTCAAGGGTTACATACATATCGGCCCCTTTTGCTTGCACACCTGCCCCCAGCAAGGCATTTATCTCCGCATGGGCAAGGCCTGCCTTTTTGTGATAACCCTTGCCTATCATTCTACCGTTCTTGACAATTACAGCGCCTACTGCCGGATTAGGGCTTGTCTTGCCGATACCTTTTTTAGCGAGGGTAACGGCGATTTTCATAATTTCCGATTTCCGATTTCCGATTTCCGATTTCATTTTTTCTTCTTGTTTATCTCAAGCAACCCCTTTAACTCCTTCATAAACTCGTTTATATCCCTAAACTCCCTGTAAACAGAGGCAAATCTAACATATGCTACTTCATCAAGATTTTTAAGCTCCTCCATTACCGCGCCCCCTATGGCAGAGCTTTGTATCTCCCTTTCACCTGTTTCTATAAATATCTTTTCAATCTTATCAACAATCTTCTCTATGGCTTCAATTCCTACAGGCCTTTTCTCACACGCCCGCTTGATGCCGTTTAATATCTTTGTTCTATCAAAAAGCTCCCGCCTCCCGTCTTTTTTTATAACAAGCGGCAATGCCTCCTCTACCCTTTCATATGTGGTAAAACGTTTGCCGCATTTTAAGCACTCCCGGCGACGACGTGTTACATCGCCGTCATGGGAAAGCCTGGAATCTATAACCTTATCTTCTATATGGGCGCAAAATGGACAATTCACCCCGTTAGACCTCCGTTTATATGCCGGGCCGACAATGTTCCCATCATTTCACACCGATAGAGTCGGCTTGCTCCATACAGCTTGCTCCAAACATTACTTATCTGTTTTAGTCTATGGCAACTATCTCTATGATAACATATGAAAAACACCATATCCTTCCATCTTCCATCTGAAATAATCTTCCAGTATCTTCCCATGGTCAAAAGCCAGAGGCTGTGGCAGGTTATCTTTTTTAAAAACGCCAATCCCTTTAGCGTCATCCCTTGCCTGCGGCATACCGTCTGCCTCTGCAACAAATACCGTAGAAATTGTATGAACCCTATTATCTCTTTTTGGGTCGGAATAGGAATGAAGCTGAAATTTGAGCATTACCTTTAAAGATGTTTCTTCCCATGCCTCTCTTTCAGCCGCCTGCTCAAGGGTTTCTCCATAATCTACGAAACCGCCTGGAATAGCCCAACCTAAAGGCGGGTTTTTCCTTTGTATAAGTACAATACCACTATGTTTAAGTTCTATAATTATATCAACTGCGGGGATAGGATTTTTAGGTTCTTTCATGGGTAGTGTGAAGAACGGGGTTAAATGGTCTGTGATAAGCGCTCTGCCCATACACACAATAAGAGATTAGATACAAGTTTAATTAAGATAAAGAGCGGAGGGGCATTTTAACACCTCCCCGCTTCTTTCAGTGGGTAATAATTCCGTCGTTTGGCACTGTGTCTGGCATGCCTTGTTTTTGATATATATCCTTTTCCTGAGCCTTTTTGAATATCTCTTCTGGTTTTTCCAAAACCAGGGAAGCCTTAAGCACGTCATCCATATGCTCTACAAAAGAAATACCAACTTTTTTCAATATGACGGCAGGAATTTCCTTTATATCCTTTTCGTTTTCCTTTGGCACAAGAACCTTTGGTATCATGCCTCTGTGCGCTGCAAGTATCTTTTCTTTCAAACCGCCGATAGGCAGAACCTTTCCGCGAAGGGT
>JACRML010000006.1 GCA_016214995.1 Deltaproteobacteria bacterium | reverse complement strand
ATCTTGGTAGGGTCATAAAGTATCTCGCCGTTCTGAGCCAGTATCCTGTTTATAAGCGCTGGCTTGAATTGATGCTCTTTTATGTCCAGTATCAGGGCATCATAAGGCTGCGGCGGCGCCGGCGGCAAAGTTGCAGGAGGAGCGTATGCAGGAGCCGGCGGAAACGTAGGCAACATCTGCGGCAAAAGCTGGCCTGTCAGACCATTAGGTCCATCAATGCCTACAGAAATATAAACAATGGCAACCTCTTTTAACTGGTCGTATGATTCATAAATAATTTTTAGATCTTTTATGATCCCTTCAACTGTACTCCTGATCTGATCCGATTCCAACGCCGCGTCCTTAACAGTGGTCTGGCCGGAAATTCTTACACCATTCAAAACTTCTGCCATATTCCTTTGTGCAACCACCATTGCCGCCCTTTTAGCAGTCAGCTCCTTTTGGCCAGGGTGTGTAACGCCTTCTTTAGGCACCCCCTCGCCTTTTACCACAAACCCGCCTTTTATAAAGGCTTGAGTTTGGTCTGTTACAAGCTGCGGCGGCTGTTGTGCCTTTACGACAACAGGTATTGCCAAAAATAAAAATGAAAGCATAAATATAAATCTCTTCATAAGGAACCTCCTTGTTTAATACAGGCTATGGGCAATGGGCAATGGGCTATAGGTTTTCATTTTACCTATTGCCTATAACCTATTGCCTATCGCCTGCCTTTTAATAAATATTCATCCTCTGTCTTAAAACCCTTATAGCCAGTATAGCCTCCGCGCCGTCTACAAGGTCATTCACCCTGAATTCACCTGAAAGCTCTGGCTCCATAAGTCCCCTTGTGGTCATATTCATCACTGCATTGTACCACGGGGCTGTAGCCGGCACATCTGGGAACGGCGACCTCTCCTGACCAAAATAGGCAGTTGCAATTTTTTCATCACCGGTAAGTTTTACCAGTATATCTTCCAATACAAGGGCAAATTCCTTTCTTGTTACACCATTATCAGGCTTAAAGAGATTTGCCTTTGTTGTCTGATCATATTGCGGCTCAAGCCCCCTTATCCCCCACTTCATCATAGTAAGCACCTCTTCCTTAAAGTGGTGGTTCAGCACATCTGCCGGAGTAAACTCCGCCTTGAGTTTATCTATCTCGCTTTTTACAGGAATCCTTCCCGCAAATAGCTTATCTATCTTTAGCTCATCCGCCAAAAGCGCCGCCATATCACCCCTGTTCACAGATTCCCTCGTGGCTATCTCCTTACCTACATCGCCAAGTGTAATACCTCCCATTGCCCTAACTATCTTATCTACCCGTTTCCATCCTTTATCTGCCTTTTCGTTCCATTTGCCTTCTCTCTTCATATTAAGAGTTTCACTGAATTTATCCCTTGCCTTTTGAAACTCTCTTGCCTCAAGATAGGCAACACCCATAAAATACGGGGCAGCCTCCTTGCCTTCATAATAGATAAGCTTGCGCTCATCCACATTGAGCTTCATTGCATCCTTAGCGTGGTCTTCTGCGTCATCGAGCCACCCTTTGGTCTTCAACGCTGTAGCAACCCTCAGGCCGGCAACATGATATGCAAACTCGTCCTCTTTTGTATTTGCAAGTTTCTTCGCATGTTTTAGGTGGTCCATTGCCTTACCGGTATCTGTCTGACGATAGCCTGGTTCCTTTTGAGTCTTTGCCTTTTCAGCATTGACCATAGCTAAACCACCATGCGCCGGACTATACCCTCCATCACAATACAATGCCCTCTCAAACTTTGTCTCCGCATCGCCAATCTTACCCTGCTCCAGAAGCTCCATGCCCCTGGCATAATGATGCGGCGGGTTATCCTCCGGAGTTGTGCATTTGGCAATAGGCTTTGCACAACCATAAAAGGCAGTGAACAGTAAGATGCAAGATGCAAGATGCAAGATGCAAGATTTTTTCTTGTTTCTTACTTCTAACTTCTGACTTCTAATTTCTGACTCCTGACTCCTGACTTTCATATTGATACCTCCTTTTTAAAATATAGGTTGAGGTTAAGGTTTAGGTTGAGAAAAACCTATTTATTATTTTGTCTTTCCTTAACCTTGACCTCAACCTTAACCTGCCTTTATTTTATCGCCCTTACAATATCTCCTGCCTGAAAACCCATGCCGGATGAAACGGTGCCTTCTGAGACTTTTTCATTCTGATGGCTTGTAAACATTATCTCGCCGATCTGTTTTTCTCTTTTGCCGATAACCCGGCCTGTATCTGGATCAACCATGTCTGCACCAGGTCTATATACCCCAAGCTTCGTGCCGGCTTCCAGCTTTGATTTTGTTCCACCCCTGAACATTATTGCCTTTCCCTCAACGAGCATTATCTTGCTCTGGAACGGTCTGCTGTTTAATTCTTTAATCATCTCACCCATTGCCTTGATAAGGGCATCCCTCAATGCGCCGTCACGCAGCCCAACATCTGCGCTGGATTTCGAACCAAACCCAAGCACGCCGCCTGTTTTCTTTCTATATTCACCGGCTCCTGATTTCTGTAAAAGCCTCTTGCCGGTAGCTATATCAACCAAACCATAATCAACCTGAACCCTTGCTACCTGAGTTTTTGACTGTACAATTAAAACATCAGACCCCTCTTCTACCTCTGAATACGCCGTAATAGAGCCTGATACACGGAAGTCAATGGATTCAAACCCCTCTGCCGCATCTTTCTTTCCCTTCTTTACCGCGCCTGTCTGCTGCAGCTTAATCATCTCTTCCTGCTCTCTCATTTCATCTTCGGTAAGCATTATGGGTTCAAGACCTGCTGATTTTACGATTGTAGCCAATGTATCTGTTGCCGGTTGTTCAAGACCAGGCGTCCTTGTCTTGTTTTTGAAAGTGATGATGCCTATGGTATACTCTGGTCCTGAATACTTTAGTCCCTCTTCTTCAAGTCTTTTACCCTCCCCGGTTAATGTGGTATCCTGCTTTACTGCCCCTGTCATAGTGGGTGTACAACCTGTAAATACATACAGGGCAAAGAGTGAAAACAACATACAGCCAACCCTTTTCATTACATACTTCATTTTCTTTTCCTCCTTTTTTATAAAATACAGGTTGAGGTTGAGAAGATTTTTTATTTGTCCTTCCTTAACCTCAACCTTAACCTGTTTTATTTCTACCTTCTCTCCTCCATGAAAATCTCCATCATACCGGATGCCTTGATATATCCTTGCGGCACCTCAAAAAGGGCCTTGGGCGGACTCACAAGTTTTATATTCTTTAGTTCCACAACAGTCTTTGCATCCTTGTTTTCCATCTCAGCCCTTATGACAAACCTGCCGAGGTCTGTTGCCTCCCAAAGATAGCCTTCCTCGCTGCTCCCATCCTTTTCGGTAATCCTGACCCAATATTTATCACAGGGATGGCCGTCTATCTTCTCTGACCCAATCTTCTTTTTTTCAATCTTCGGCTTTTCATATTTTTCTTCTTTGATAGCCAATTCCATATATTTATTTTTATCAGGATATATTATATAATCCAGCTTCAAATCCGGCCTTGTTATAAATACATTTCTGCCGAAACCTGGCGGCATCTCACCCCCTCTTGCCTTGAGCGCCTTTGCCATATCCATTTCGCTTCTGAATTTTTCTCCAAGTTTTGCAAGCTTAGCGTCAAATGTCATCTTTTCATTATTTGACTTGACTATAGATGTCATAATCATGTCGGCAGTAAAATCCCTTTTGCCGAATTCAAAATAACCCGGAATACTGAATTCCGGCATTTTCGGTTCAGGTATTGCAGGCAGCATCGGAACCGAGGCAACAGCTGTTCCACCGCATAAAGCTGAGCCAGGCCCAGCCGGCAGAGTATTAAGTATCATGTCTGTCATGGATTCTGATTCATGCTTCAGAAATGTGCCTGTTGCCTTTCTAACGGTTTTCTCTGCCAAACCGGCAGCAAGGCCTGCAACAAACCCGCTCTGCCCAAGCTTTTCGCTCATGGCCTTTTCCGGCGGCAGGTTGTGCCAATCCTGCACCCCAACATAATCGCCTACATCCTTAGTATCTTTCCCCTCTTTTACATCCTGATATTTGCTAACCCCGGATGCCGCACCAGCCACGGTGCCTGCAGCGCCTTCAGTCATCCTTGTTTCACTCTTGACACCCTGGCCTCTTCCCCATACCACCGTTCCTGTCTTGGTATCAACCAGCTTGAAGCCTGCCCTCACTCTTCTGATATTCAGGACACCGGTAGTCTTTTCTTCAAAGTTGAAGAGCGCACCATATATAACACCATCCACCCCGAGCTTCTTGCCCAGTTCCTGCGGATTGGTCATATCAAGCTGTGAACCAAGCGTGATACCAAGTTCATCCTTGAGTATCTGATTCACCTCCTGGATAGGTTTATGAATATAACACCGCTCCGGCAATTTAGCGGTAAATATCTCTCTCACTTTTTCAGGGGCCTCCACATCATTGGTCTGATTTACCATGGGAAGCACGGCCACTATTTTTATGGGATTGGCAGGGTTGGGAGGGATATGCGGCCTCGGCAAGGCGCAGCCGATGAAAACAGTAAGCAGTAAGCAGGAAAAGAAGAGGTAAGAGACAAGAGACAAGAGGCAAGATTTTTTCCTCGCTTCTAACTTCTTGCTTCTGACTTCTGACTTCTGACTTCTGACTTCTTTCATACAAACACCCCTCCTTTTATCTCATCTATTCTACTGTATGGGAACCCGTATAGCTTCCGGCGAACAACTGTATGTGTCAATCCGTACCGCACCCTTATAAAGATCTGATGTGTCTGTCACCCGCCCCATAAACCAGTTAGCGGCGCGCGCACTATTTTTATTTTCAGGTGCACGATAGATATTATCCCGGTTGTTACCTTCAAAGCAAATCACGAGAGCTCCTATCTGTATATCCGTCTCTTCAGCAAACCGCGTTTTCCAGAAATACTTAATCCAGAGGTCTTTGGAATCATGAAGGCGGAAGAACTGTGCCTCACCCTTGGTTTTGGCTGTTGATGACTGTTTCATCTTTGCCAATGAGACATATATCCACCCATGCTCATAAGGTCTTTCCGAAATAAAATAGTCATCCGGCTGTATCCAGTGCCTGTCTTCAGAAGGTTGAGCTGCTTTAGTCGCCGGAGCTGTTGGAGCCTGTGGCATTTCTACAGGTTTTACCGGTGGTGCCGCTGCCCCTCCGAAGCTAATATCAATGGTATTGGTTGTTGCGCCTGTCACCTTAAGTTTTGGAATTTCTTTAAATTTCTTTTTTGAAATTTCATCTGCAAGCTGCTGGGCGTTCCCCTTATAATCCGCCTCAATTGTAGCCTCCCCGCCTTCCACGTTCCTTTGATAAACTGCATTAACGCCCCTTATCTGCGCCTTTACCGCATCCTTAAAAGCAGCGAGGTCGGAATATTCTTCAATACCCCGCACTGTTATCTGAATCAGGCCGCCGCTCTGAACCTCCTGGCTCCACTTAGCGGTAATCTGGTCTATCATCTTGCCTGAAAGCTCCCTGGCAGCCCTTTCCAGAGCCTCTGTTCCGCCTGTCACCTCTGAAATATTTCTGCTCACACCATGACCTCTGGCCGACGCCAGCACAGCCCCGTTATCCACACGAATGGCCGATGCGGTAATATCGGCAATATACGAGCCAACGCTGCTGCCGGGTGTTCTTGGACCAGCCTTTGCAAGGGACTTTCCCTTTATAACAACCTCTGCACCAAGCTTCCTTCCTATTTCTTTTGCCCCTGTGTCTGTCAAATCAGCAATGCGATAGGCATTTGATATGTCAATTTTACCCGTAGCAACTGAAATGTCAACAATATTAAAGCCCTTGTTTATAAACTCTTCTTTCATGGCAGTCTCAGACGCAGCCATATCAAAATGCTGACCCTTAAACTCGCTCTTTCCATACCACCAGAATACATAATATTCCTGGCCTATATTCTGTTCGGCAATCATAAATAAAACCCTCGGCTTCTCTACCCTTGCATGTAAAAGCCCGAGGGCGGCCAAATCGGTTTTCAGGTTTTCAACAGCCACAGTTGCAGATATGGTAACCTCATACAGACCGCCTTTTGGCCCTGCACTGACCACATCATATTTTTGGATATACCCCTGCGTCTTGGTAAGGACGCTATCCCGTATAAGCTGATAATTCTCAACCACTGTCTCTGATGCGACCATTGTCCCGACTGCCTGTTCAACCGCCTTTCTCATTGCATCCTGAATAGCCATGTCCTTTGCCTTTGCCTCGCTGCCGGGAGTGAACGGTGCAACACCTGTAGCGCTTACAACCTGTGATTCAGCACTGGCAGGCTGTTGAAACATAAGAGCCAATAATAGTACGATAAACAAACTAACCGTTTTCTGTCTCATAATTTTTTTTATACCTCCTTGTATTAGCAGTTTGTTGAAAAACTCAACAAACTCTGATTGCACAGATAAAAGATTAGATTTCACAGATTAAAACTCATTAAAATATCTGTGTAATCGTTTTTCCTAATCTGTGTAATCAAGGCTGTTGGTGCCTTTTTCAACAGCCTGTAGCTCATAGCGGAAAAACCCAAACTACGGTCATTGTGAATGGGAGTCCCCTGTGGTCTCCGGTTTAGGGTGCAAACCCCTCTCCTACAATCCTTCCGCTTCTCACAATAACTAACGAACAGGGCTTTTTGTGGCCTTGCCGACGTTCTAATTTTGACCAAGTATAACATTTATCTTATATCTGTCAATATACAAAATGGTCATCATTACACTCGGCGCTTATTAACAATTAACATGAAAAACTCAACAAACTTTGATTGCACAGATAAAAGATTAGATTTCAAAGATTAAAACCCATTGAAATATCTGTGTAATCGTTTTTCCTAATCTGTGTAACCAAGGCTGTTGATGCCTTTTTCAAGAGCCTGTTAAAAGAATATGAGAAGTATTTCAGACAACCCCATGCATTAGAAACTATCGCCCGTTTAACTCGGAAACAGATGAAACCCTCTTATAAATCACATCTTCAAACTTTTCAAAGTGGGCCTTGCCGCAAGCTATCTTCATATCTTCGCTGCCTCTCAATTCCTGTCCCTTGCCTTTTGTCTCAGCCACAAAATATATTTTCTTTTCTCCCTTGAAGACTATTGCCCAGTCTGGGTTATACATGCCTATGGGCGTGTTTATCCTGAACCAATTCGGTAGTTTGAAGAAGAACTCGATATTTTCGCTGCTCTCACAGTCTCTGGCAAACTGATTTTCTACGGATGAATCAAGGGGGATGTAGTTCTCATAAACGGTTTTCTCAGGTTTCTTGACATGATGCGTAAAGTCATCAAGGTAAATTTCAAAACCCTTGTCATCAAACAATGCCATTTCATAAACCTTGCCGCCGATTTTTTCGTATTTGATGCCGTCCACCATCAACCCATAAAGAGCTGATTTAACGGCTGTTACAACGTTGTCCATAAAGAGCTGCGGGTTGAGCAACGCCTCGCTCATCCTGCCGGACTTCTTAAGTATTTCAAGGATTGTGCGCCGCGTCAACTCTGTCTTTGACTGGATGTAGGCAAGCATATCCGGCATCTCAAACCCTTCTGTCCCATAGTCTATTCCTGCATCACGAACTAAAATTCCGCCGACTCCTTCTCCTGTTATCGTTAACCCATGAGTAATGGCGCGAATAGAAGGTTTCTTGGTTTCAGGCATATCCTTAACAGCCTTTGCAGCCAACGTAATCAACTCGTCAGTCTTGTAATCAACACAGTATCTCGTCTGAAATTTTATCTTCTCCCAAATCTCAAGGAATTTCTGGTCTGCCTCAAAACCTTTGCGAAAATTAACCTTTTTTCTGTCTCCTTTGTTCTTCACTCTGCCTGTAAAATCAACCCCGCAGTCTTCCTGTATCTCTTTTTGCAATGCCTTGGCAAAGTCTTCATAACGTTCATTGGCCACAACCGTTAATTTATTGATGTTGCGGTCAAATATTCGCTGCCCCTCTTGATTAACTGACAGACGCAAGCCCCTGCCTATCTCCTGCCTCTTCTTGATTTCAGACTTGGTCTCGTTCAAAGTGCATATCTGAAACACATTCGGGTTGTCCCATCCCTCCCGCAATGCAGAGTGGCTGAATATAAAGCGGAGCGGAGTCTCAGGGTCAAGCAGTTTTTCTTTGTCCTGCATTATGAGTTTGTATGTGTCATAGTCCGCCTGACTTTCTCCTTCCGTATCTTTCACTCTGCCTTTGCTGTCCTGCGAGAAATAGCCGTTGTGAACATTATCAACGGCATACGGCAGCAAACCTCTGAAAACAGGCTTGGCGACCTCCTTCTGATAAATCTCTTCAAACCATCCGGCAAACTTGCCTTTTGCCTGATTTCCGTTTGCGTCATATTCCCTGTAATTTTTAACCTTGTCTATAAAAAACAGCGAAAGGACTTTAATGCCTTTGTCTTTATAAACCCGCTCTTTTTTGATATGTTCTTCAACAGTCCTGCGAATCATAAACTTCATAACCTCATCATTCATCCCGCCCTGTGTTTCGCCTTTTGAAAGCGTCAAACCATTGGTGAGGGTAATAGCGCCGCCGCCTGCGTCAATTTCATCAATGATGAAACCCTCTTTGTAAATCTCCCGCTCTTTGCTGAGCTTATAAATATCATCACCCGCCCTGACAGTAACGGATTTCTTCACAACTCCTTTATCCGTGTTACAGTCAATCTTGATTTTCGCGGTAATTTTGGTCTTGGCTGCATTTATGTTTTCCAACTGAATAAATGCCTCATTCATTGCATTCTCGCTTACTACTGAATCAACTTCTATTTGTTTTACAAGACCTAAATCATAGGCCCTTACGGGATTGAGAGAATAGACCAGATTATAAAGATTGGTATGCGTAGCGGAATAGCGAAGGGTGCAAAGCGGATTTAGATTTCCAATCGCCTTTTTACGGTTCTCCGTTTCCATATTCTGCGGCTCATCCACAATCACAATCGGGTTAGTGCTCTGGAGGAATTCAATGGGCTTTTTACCTGTGAGCTTGTCGTTGGGCTTGTTGATGATGTTTTCATCTTTGGCAAAGGCGTCAATATTTATAACCAAAATCTGAATGGCATTGCCGGCAGCAAAGCCTCTTAGATTGGAAACCTTCTTGCTGTCATACACATCGTAGTTTATCTGTGTCTTATCGTAGAGGCTCTGAAAATGTTCATGGGTGATTTGCAGATTTTTCAAAACACCTTCACGAATAGCGATGGAAGGGACTACAATTACAAACTTTTTAAAACCGTAAAGTTTATTCAATTCATAGATGGTCCGTAGATACACATAAGTCTTGCCTGTGCCTGTCTCCATCTCTACGGAGAAATTCATGCCCTGTAACCCACCCACCCCTGCCCCTCCAAGGAGGGGATTTTTATTCTCCTCTTGAGGAGGGGTCGGGGGTGTGTTTTCCCCCTTAATAAAGGGGGTTAGTGGGTTGTGTATCTCATTTCGCTGCTGTATCCTCCTTACATTTTCCCAAACCTGCTCCTCAGTTAGTGTCAGTCTATTCCCCACGCCGTTTTCGGAAAGCAACGCCCCTGCTGCGGTCAAAGAAAATTCAAAATCCACGCCGCTCAAAGGCTGTCCCTCTAAAATATCCGTGACGGCTTTGATGGCATCTATCTGGTATTCCTGATTGCTGTCGAAGTGGAGTTTCATATTTTCATTACTCTTTAAACATAATGTTTGAATGGCAAAACTTCTGATTTTATGTTCTTACCTGCGGTTAAAATTTCTCCTATCGAATCAGCAAATCTTAATGTGACAGGTGAACCATCTGCAAAAATGCAGGCGTTATAATTCAGTTTTGTAAGTGCTAAAATGTCTTTGCAAACGGTCTCTATATCCTTTGCCCCTCTGGTTACTTCTACGCTTAAAGGATTTGGTGTTTCTAATCCAAGTTGTGTTTGAATTCTTGGTATGAATCCTTTAGTCCATAAATAGGCAAAGTTCTCTTTTAGTAGCAGTGCCGAACCTCTCGGTATGCAATAGTCAAAATCCCTGTATAATTTGAAACTGCTGTCCTCTCTTATTCTAACACCGATAATTTTGCTTTTACCTTCCGCCGCTTCGCAAAATCCTTCCCATTCTTCATCATCAAAGTAAGTTTTGGCGTGAATAAAAACTTCAGCAGGGTATTCAAACTTACCAGTTATTTCTTTTGATTTTTCCGCAAATGACTCTAAAGACATTGAGAGTAATTCAATAGCATCTTTTTTTAAAAGATGAAACTCCTTTGTATTAGGATTATACCAAGGGCCTATATTCCCCCTGAA
Source organism: Deltaproteobacteria bacterium (assembly GCA_016214995.1). GTDB lineage: Bacteria > Desulfobacterota > GWC2-55-46 > UBA9637 > UBA9637 > JACRNJ01. The sequence goes on along the minus strand of JACRML010000006.1, from coordinate 38,093 downwards.
TACCATCCCATCTCCCGAGTCCAAAAACATTTGCGCTGCACAACAAGCTTTTCTGTTATCCTTGTCCTCAATTTGTTTATAAACTAAACCTAAGTAACAAACCTTATGTCTTACATCGCCCAATTTCCATGGTATTCCACCCACTTTGTAATAAAGTGTTGTAGAAATATTCCAAGCTTTGGCTGTATCAAAAAGTTTTGCGTAGTTGATTTTATTTTTATCTGTCCAAATAGTGTTGTATGCAATAGTGCTTTCCCTGATAATTTGTGTAACCACTTTATCAGTTAGTAGTTTGGCTTTAAGTTGGTTGTGAAAATTGACCTCAAAATTATAAGCCTCTTTAAGTTCATTCATTTCTTTAAAAAGGAATTGTTCATTTGAGATTCTTTCCTTTTTGCTTAATCCTATACTGATATTAGATTCTGATTTTAGAATTTTTGACTTTGGTCTTCCAAGTTGGTAAATCTCGTCAGGGATAGCAACAAACCAAACAGTTACGGAAAGGTCTTCTTGATCGTAATATTTAATGAGCTTATAAGAATAAAGATTTGAGAGATGAAAAACCCTTTGATGGCTGTCCGAATACTTTAAATATTTATCAATGTCTTCTCGCGGAATATCAATTTCCCGGATTGCATTAAAGTTTAAGTGAATTCCAAATGCAGCTTCTAATCCAGGGAAATATGGCCTTGCTTCATCAAGGTTCACACTAAAAACTGGTCGATGAATTTTTTGAAGATACTCTCTCACATAATTTCTTTGCTCCTCTGGCCCAATTATTCCAATATTCACCTGTCCAACCAATTTAGATATTGTAAATGGCCCAAAAAGGGTTATGCCATCTCGTGGGTCAGATAGCTTCTGATTATATCCAAAAGTTAATTTTGGTTCAGGTATATGAATTAGTTTTTGTTTAAACATTATTCAGGTATTATTCCTTCCATGTTATCCATTTCAGTTTCGTCTTCAATATAATCTGATAATAAGCCTTGTCTTTCTTTGTCTTTTGGTTCGTAGTATCCGAAATCTGCCCAGTATAATTCAGTCCAAGGTTGCATACTAAGAATGAAGTCTTCTTTTAATTTTATCTCAATTCTCCCTTCGGAATTGCATAACCCGTTAAGAAAGGCAAAAAGCATATCTCGCCATTCTTCATTGTAAAAGTTTTTCCCTTTGCTTCTACGATGAGAATGAATTTTGTCTTTATCCTCCCAAACTTTAAAGCCGTCATCTGTAAAGGTCAAATGGCTCTTAAGGCTATAACCAATGATAGGGAATAAAATAGGTTTGATTGAGACAGCGTAATGCCACTTCCAAATGTTCTTGTAAACTCCAATGAGGTTTTTAGTTTTCTTTTTCCTTTCGGGATTTCTGTATGGGTACTCATATTTAACTTTCAAACCACGAAGATTAGTTGGCGTAAAAAAATATGCTAATTTCTTATTTGACATTTCATACCAAAACATTCCTCTGTTTTTCATAAACAAATGAAATATCCTTTTTAGCAACTGTTTAAAATGATTTTCTGCATCTCTTTGGTTTGGAAATTCAGTCCTCTCAAAACCTAATAGAACATCATTTATTTTTATTTCAAATCGGTTTAGCGGTTTGATATTTAATGTCTGACCGTTTTGCTCTATTTCAGTAGAAATATCAGGGTTAAATGAGCATAAGTGATTTGTTATTTTACCTACAGGAAATTTTTGTTCCTGCCTATAAATTAACATTGCTTGTTGTTCTGTTTGAAATTGAAAAATGTAAAAGTTCTCGGGTAGGGTTGCTATAGGCCACCAGTTTGTGTAATACAATTCTTCTTTTGGAATAATACCATTTTGAGTTATATATTTGTTTTCATACCATTCGCCAAAACCTTGGTCTTTATCTTTTTCAATAGGTTTGATTCCGTCTTTATCAAGTTTTTTTATGAGTTGATTTAAACCGTCAGCCCAATTTTCATTGAATGGTATATGAGTTAATTCATTAGCACCAATAAAAAGATTAAAGGCGGAGTCATCAATTTTTAATAAGACACGAAAATCCTTAAAACCATTTTCAGAAGCAACACTTTCAGCAAGATGTAGCTCTTTTGAAATACCAGGTTTAAGTTTACCGGGTTTTTGATCGCAAATATTTTTGGAATAAACTAAGATAAATTTGCAGGCTTCATTACGAATAACATTGTCAATTTCTTGCCAGAATTTCTCACCACCAAGTAATGCACTTTTATCAACCCATACCTTGTAACCCAGCATTTGTAGCCTTGAGGCTAACCAAATTGTAAATTCGTTATCCTCAGGGGCAGCGTGACTAATAAAAATAGTTTCTCTCTTCATGGGGTTATACCGTCTTAAAACCCACCTATGCAACCCTTATTTGTAATACAGTGTTGGGTTTTCTTTTGTTATTGTTCTTTTTTCACGTTCCTTTTTTTACTTCCCATCACCTTCTTCACTTCCCTATCAAAATCGCTCTCAAACTCCCTATCATGAATCACCCTTTTCTTGGCATCCTCTTAACGTTTTTCATTTCTTCACCACTTCCCAGTAACCGCCCTTGTCTGGACCGATGCGTTTGAGCAATCCTTTTTTCCTAAGTCTGGTTATATGGTATTTTACGCCATCTTCGGTTATTCCTATAACCGTTGCAAGTTCTTTTTGAGTAACATCTGATTTCTTAGTAATAGCTTCTATGATTTTCTGGGTAGTTTTCTGGGTAAGATTTTCACCCAATTTTTCAAATCCTTTTTTGCCCTCAAAATAACTCCTGCGCTTAAATGTAGTAATAAACTTTGTCCCTACCTCGCTGAATTCGGCATCAGGTTCTTTGGAGAGTATCAACTTGATTCCTCGTCCCCATTTCTCTATAAAATGAACACGGTGAAGCATCTCGGCAATCAACTCGTTTCTTCTTTCTGAAACCATCTTTGTCCTGATAGTCTCTATGGTCAGGCCGCCATAAAGCAGTCCCGGACTTCTTATTTCTATCCTGTCTTTGAAAACAGCGATATTAACAGAATCAAACTCACGATAATCCCTATGGCAGAAGGCATTGATTATTGCTTCCCTGAAAGCCGCCTTGTCAATCTCAGGCACATCTATCCTCCTCAGACCTTCCAGTTTCATGCCGATATGTATGCTCACGACTCATATCGTCTTAAAATCCACCCCTGCATCGCGCATTTGCAGGACTGTATTGGTTTTAAGCTGGTCGTTCCCTGTGAATAAGCTATCGAGGGTGATAACTTTTTGCGGCTTGGCGGCAATAATTTGCTCAACAAGTTTTTCATTCATCGCATCCAATGCAATGATGAGTTCGTTGTTGTTGATGCTGTAGAAGCCGATACCGTCATTGCGAGGGTTTGCAGAACCCGAAGCAATCTTTTTGCCTTTTGGAGATTGCTTCGCTTTACTCGCAATGACATAGCGGATGGGGCTGGTTAATTCATACCCTGCCTTGAGCATTAGTTCATACAGCATATTTGTTTTTTCGGCTCCGGGCCGGGCGGGGTTAGTAAATGCGTCGAGCTGCTGTTCCAGGTTCTCTTCTGTGATTTCCTGGCTACGCCAGATTTTAAAGCTGGAGGGAGAAAGCCTGAATACCTTGAACCCCAAATCCAGCTTGCCGTCAGCAAACAAATCAGGTTTTTCTTTTTTCTCCTTTTCGGTTTTCTTTATAACCCTGCGGATGCGCTCTTTTCCTATATCCGCAATGGTCTTATAACCTGCCTTGAAAGCCTCGCTGTTTTCATCACATAACTCAGGCATTTGCACCAAAATAAATTTGCGGTTGCCGCCGTCTTTTTTGTTGAGTTCTAAAACGGCTTGGGCTGTGGTGCCGGAGCCGGCAAAGAAGTCGAGGATAATATCTTCTTCATCTGTTGCACCAATTAGGAAATTCTTAATCACTTCTGGATTTTTCGGAAAATCAAATAACCCTTCAGCCTCATTCGTATTTTTTGAAGCAAATAAATCTGTCCAGTTTGTGTTTCTAAGTTTTCCCTTTGAAGGTGGTATCCAATTTTCAACTCCTTTATTCTTACCTTTTCCTTCTGGATTTCTCCTAATAAATTCTAATTCTTTTCCTGTCTTTTCCCAATATTCTTCTAAAGTCATTTCTTTGGAAAACTCTTTAATAAATGTCTTGTAATTATCTACTGCTTTTAAAGACCTTTCTTCATTCCATTTCCACTGCCCGCCTTCAGGTGCAAACCCTAAAATATCAAATCGCATTGTTGGTCTATCGGCATCATTCCAAAAGCCTTTCCAATAACCAAAATTTTGCCTTTCCTCATCACTTTCTTTTAGAATTGGATTAAATGAAAACTCACTACCTTTTGAATAACAAAGAACATATTCGAAACCTACATTAAATGTTTGAAGTCCTGATTCAATAAATTGTCTGTTTAGATTTTTATCATATCTCCGAACAGCAAAAACATTTCTTAAATTCTCTTCCCCAAATATCTCATTCATCACGAGCCGCAGGTTGTGAACCTCGTTGTCGTCAATGTGAACGAATATTACTCCATCATCGCGCAGAAGGTTCTTGGCAAGAAAAAGCCGTGGATACATCATGCTGAGCCAGTTGCTGTGATAGTGTCCGCTGTCCTTGCTGTTCTTGCGGAATAGACCCTCCTTCATCAGAAAGCCTTCCTCGTCCTTATCGCCGATGCGCTTTAGGTAATCCTCTTTCTTCTCGCTGAATCTGTCGGGGTAAATAAAACTGTCGCTTCCTGTGTTGTAAGGCGGGTCAATGATGATGCACTTTACCTTGCCGTAATAAGCCTTTTGCAGAATCTTCAACACTTCCAGATTTTCGCCTTCAATAAAGAGATTTTGGGTTGTGTCAAAGTTTATTGATTCTTCGGGGATGGGCTTCAGTGTAGCGGTAGTTGGCTGCTGTAAAACTTTAAAGGCATCAGACTTTCCCGCCCAATTCAATACATAGCGCTCATTTGCAAAGTTGATGTCATCGCCAAAAGCGGCCTTGAGCTTTTCCCAATCTAATTGGCTCTCTGCAAAGAGTTCAGGGAAAATCTCTTTCAGCCTTTGCAGTCTGTCCTGCTTTGTATCAAGGGATTCGCCATCCATCTTTTTTGCTCCAGACCATTAAACTTCTTTCTGCTGCATTTTCAACCTTAAAAACAGTTCATCCAACTGCTTTTTATCTACAGGCGACGGCGCATCGGTCATAAGACAGGTGGCCTTCTGGGTCTTTGGGAATGCAATCACATCCCTGATTGATTCAGCGCCGCAGAGAATTGCAACAAGTCTGTCCAGGCCGAAGGCAATGCCGCCATGCGGCGGCGCGCCGAAGGAAAGTGCATCGAGGAGAAAACCGAACTTCTGCCTTGCGTCTTCTTCGTTGATGCCAAGTTTTTTAAATATCATGGCCTGAATATCCTGCCGGTGAATCCTTATGCTTCCTCCGCCTATCTCAGTTCCGTTCAACACCAAATCATAAGCCTTTGCCCTTACTTCAAGAGGCGCCGTATCAAGTTTTTCTATATCCTCATCCATCGGCGCGGTAAACGGGTGATGCACTGCAACAAACCTTTTTCCCTCATCATCATATTCAAGAAGCGGAAAATCAGTAACCCAGACAAGATTAAATGTATCCTTTGGAATAAGGTTGAGCCTTTTGGCAAGGTCTAATCTAACCCTTCCGAGGGCTGTATTGACTGTCTTGGGAATATCTGCGCCAAATAAGAGTAAATCCCCTGTCTTTGCATCAAGGGACTTTACAATTTTTCCTTTTTCATCATCTGTAAGAAACTTTGCTATAGGAGACTGCCAACCTTCTCCGGTAATCTTTACCCATGCAAGACCCTTTGCACCGTAGGAATTGGCAACCGCTGTAAGCTCATCAAGCTCTTTTCTGGAAAACTCTGCACAATCTTTTGCATTAAGCGCCTTTACTATGCCGCCTTTTTTAGCAGCATCGGCAAAGACCTTGAAGCCTGAATCTTTCACAATGGCAGTAATATCTTTCAATTCCAATCCAAATCTCGTATCAGGATTATCAAGGCCGTATCTTCCAACTGCATCAGTATAGGTAATCCTTGGAAACGGCAAGCCCAATTCTATGCCAACGGCATTTTTAAATATCTCTGCAATAAGACCCTGCATAAGCCCCATCACATCTTCCCTGTCCACAAAACTCATCTCAGCATCTATCTGCGTAAATTCAGGCTGTCGGTCAGAACGGAGGTCTTCGTCTCTGAAACATCTTACAATCTGGAAATACCTGTCAAAGCCGGAAACCATGAGGATTTGCTTAAACAACTGAGGTGACTGCGGTAATGCAAAGAAATGCCCTGGATTTAATCTGCTCGGAACAAGATAGTCTCTTGCCCCCTCTGGTGTGCTTTTGGTAAGAATCGGCGTCTCTATCTCAAGAAAATGCCTTTCGCAGAGATAATCCCTCGTAATCTTACAGACCTTGTGCCGAAGGATAAGATTTTTTTGCAGGCTTGGTTTTCTCAAATCAAGATAACGGTATTTAAGTCTGACACTTTCGGCAACATCTGTCTCATCATCTATCAAGAATGGCGGCGTCTCTGATTCATTGAGTATCTTCAGTTCTTTAACAAGCACCTCTATCTCCCCTGTTTTTAATGCTGGATTTTCTGTGCCGGCAGGTCTTTTAGAAACAACGCCCTTTATTGCAAGAACAAACTCTGCCCTTATATGATGGGCATTTTCATGTGATGATTCGTTTACAGCAGGATTAAAAACTATCTGCACAAAGCCCTCTCTGTCACGTAAATCTATAAATATTAAACCACCGTGATCTCTCCTCCTCTGCACCCATCCCATAAGGATTACCTCGCTGCCTGTGTTGCTGTCAGTCAAATCCCCGCAGTAGCAGCTCCTTTTCCAATTCCCAAGATTCTCTGACAATTGAATGCCTCCTTATATATAACTGATTACACAGATTATTGAAAAACGATTACACAGATTAAAACGCTATTTTTGCCCGAATCCCTGAATCTGTGTAATCTGCTTTTGCAATCTGTGAAATCGTTTTTCCTTGTTTCAGTTTTCCGCATTTATAACACACCATGTGACTATTTTCAACTTTTGCAAAATACATAGTATGCTTTGTTAAATTTTGTTAATTTTTGTCTTGACAATACTATCACAAATGTTATATTCACAACTCGTTTTATTTTAAAATTTAATTTTAAAGAAATGGAGGACAAGCAGAATGAAGAAAATATTATTTTATGTGTCATTGCTGTTTATTGCTGTAGTTGTTGCTGCTGAGATAGGTTATGCTGAATACGGCGATATAGTACTGGGTAAAAAAACTGAGAGTATGCAAAAGGCCAACGTTAAGCCTGTCCTATTTCCTCATTGGTTTCACAGGATTCGGTTTAAATGCAAGGTATGCCATGAGGATATTTTTATTTTGCAAAGAGGGGCTAATGACATCAATATGAATTCCATAATGAATGGTAAGTTCTGTGGAAAGTGTCATAATGGTATGGTTGCATGGGAACCTCTCTATTGTGACCGTTGCCATTCATGGGATGGCCCTGTACCACCTTATACACCGGTGGCAAAGTAAATAAATTTAAATTATAAAACACATAAGGAGGATGGACATGAAGAGCCTTTTTTCAATAAAATTTTTCTATAAGATAAGTCTTATGATTGCGCTCATTGTCTTTGTGGGCCATATAGGTTTCAAACCTGTTCTGGCGGCATCACCCGCACAGAAGGAAACAACAACAAGCACACCTGCTAAGGAAACAAAACCTGCTGCACCGGCACAAGCAGAACCAGCAAAACCTGCTGCAAAAAAAACAACAACAACCCAAGTCCTTGATCCAAAGGACCCTAAGAATATATTATACTTGAACACTAAGGGTGAGTTGGCCGGCACAGGCGACCCAACCAAATCAGGACCCGCAAGCGAGGCAGTTAAAGCAGGGGCTGGCTGGCATCCCGCAGCTATGGCAGCCGCAGTGCTTCCAAAAGATAAATACGGCCTTGTGGATTGGGCAAAAGCTGTAAAGAATAATGTCATTGCGCCGAGGCATTCCCTCGACGAGACAGAAGAAGAAATGCCGGCAATGGATATGAATGTAGTAATAGAGACCAAAAGCGACTTTATCAACGATGTGGTTTATCCTCACTATATACATACATGGTGGCTGAAGTGTGACGTTTGCCATCCCAAAATCTTTGTTCCTGCAAAAGGACAGAACAATATGACCATGGTAGATATTGCTAACGGCAAATTTTGCGGCAGATGTCATGGCAAAATAGCATTTCCATTAACTGATTGCACAAGGTGTCATGTTCAACCTAAAAAGGCAGCCGCAGCGCCAACTGCACCGGCGCCTGCAAAAAAATAGAATAATGACAAGCACGATATTATTTGCTGTTTTTGTTGTTATTATCATATCCTCTGACGGTTTTGGTGTTACCAAATTTGGAGATATGGTATTTGACGACAAAGCAGGAAGTATGAAAAAGGCTGGAGTAACTCCGGCAGTATTCCCTCACTCCAAACATGAAGAGCTTTACAAATGTGATATTTGCCACCCAAAGATATTCAAGGATAAACGCGGGGCAAATGACATTACCATGCAGAAAAATATAGACGGTAAGTTCTGCGGTTCCGCCGATTGCCACAACAGCGAAAAGGCATTTCCATTATACCACTGCAACAAGTGTCATGCAGCAAATAAGTAAAAACAGGGAAAGATTCTGCCATAATCCTTCCCTGTTTTTTTGTGATAAGAATTTATCCTTTCTGAACCGGCAATCTCTCTCCCTTAATATTTTCAGGGCTTACCATACCGCCAGTTATTATCAGTTTAAATGCATCCTCAACAGACATCTCTAGCGGGATTATGTCCCTTTCTGGAATAATGATGTAAAAACCGGTGGTGGGATTGGGAGTTGTCGGGAGGAACACATTGACAACCTTCTCCATGCCGGCCTTGGCCTGAACCTCTCCGGCAGCAACACCGGTAAGAAAACCTACTGAATACATACCCTTACTTGGAAATTCCACAAGAACGACCTTACGAAAACCTGAATAACCTGCCACAAAAAAAGTTTCCATAAATTGTTTTATAGGTTTATAAATGCTCCTGAAAAAGGGTATTCTGGCAAGGATGCCGTCTCCCATAGCAACCAATTTTTTACCAAGCAGATTTGTTGTAAGAAGGCCGATGATGAAAATAATGGCTATGGTAAATATCACTCCAAGGCCTGGTATATGAAACGACAGGTATGTATCTGGCTGAAGCGGCTTTGGAAGGAATTTCAAAATGGTATCCATGTAGCCGACTATAAGGCTAAAAATATAAATAGTCAGATAAAGCGGTACAACTACCAAAAACCCTGTGATAAAATATTTTTTGAAACTTGCCTTTACTGCCTTTATCATGATATCCATGCTTTTATCACCGTGCCAATATTAGTAGTCTTTATCCGATTTTTCTCATCTACATATACAAGTATCGGCTGATGATTCGCTGCCTCAACATCTTCCATGCTCGCATAAGTAGCTATGATTACAATATGACCTTTTTTTGCCAGATGGGCGGCAGCACCATTAATACAGACCTCTCCTTTGCCACGGTCGCCTTTTATTGCATATGTTTGAAACCTTGTCCCGTTTGTTATATTGTATATATGAACCTGTTCATACGGTAAGATTTCTGCTCGTTCCATTAGTTCCTGATCCAACGTTACGCTGCCTTCATAGTCAACATTCGCATCAGTTACTGTTGCCCGATGTATCTTTGATTTAAGCATCATCCTCTGCATATACGGCCTTATCCTCCTTTTAAAAAACTTAGGGCTGAAGGGAAATACCATCAGCCTAATATACAATTATCTATAAGCCTGGCCTTCCCAATCTTCACTGCCAATGCCAAAAGCGCAGTATCCTGAATCTTATCTAAATCTTCCAACGTATTTATATCACAGACGTTAATATAATCTATCACTGCCAATGGTTCGGCTTCTATGATACTTCTCATCTCTTGCAAAATTATACCTGATTCTTTGATATCATTTTCAAACAACTCCTTTCCTTTCATAAGCGCAGTATAAAGACAGAGGGCTGCCTTTCTTTCGTCATTGTTTAGATAGTTATTCCGAGAACTCATAGCCAAACCATTAATCTCCCTTACAATCGGCATACCAACAACATCTACATCCATATTTAAATCTTTAACCATTTTTTTGATTATCAGATGCTGCTGATAATCTTTTTCACCAAATATGGCAATTTGAGCTTTTACAATAGTGAAGAGTTTCGCAACTACTGTTGCCACACCTTTAAAATACCCCGGCCTTGAAAGACCACACAGATGCTTGCTCAAATATGCCACATCAACATATGTCTGAAAACCTTGAGCATACATCACCTCTGCGGCAGGGTTAAAAACCACATCTACTTTATTGGCTTCTGCTATCGCCAAATCTCTTTTCAAATCCCTGGGGTATGATGCATAGTCTTCCCTTGGCCCGAATTGAATAGGATTAACAAAGATTGACATAACAAGTATGTCTCCCAATTCCTTCCCCTTTTTAAGCAAGCTTGCATGGCCATCGTGAAGACAACCCATTGTAGGAACAAAGGCAATTGACTTACCCATCTTTCTTGCATGATTTGAGAATGCTTGCATCTCTTCTATATCGGTTATGAGTTTCATAAAAACTAAAGGCTATCGGCGATGGGCTATAGGCAATAGATTTAATTATCTTTTCCCTCTTGCCTTGTACCTATCACCCATTGCCTGTTGTATTAAAAACTATGTTCTCTGCCCGGAAACCTGCCTTTTTTTACATCATCTATATATTCGTTTACGGCGGTTGATATGCTTTCTTTTAAGTTAGCATACCTTTTAATAAACTTTGGCTGAACATCATCATATAAACCCAAAACATCATGAATAACAAGAACCTGTCCGTCACAATAAGGTCCGGCGCCTATGCCTATGGTCGGAACCGATATTGTCTCAGTTATCTCCTTTGCCAGATCCGTAGGCATTCCTTCCAGAACAACACAAAACACCCCTGCTCTCTCCACTGCCCTTGCATCATTTAACAATTTTTTCCTCTGTTTTTTTTCTCTACCCTGAACTCGGTAGCCACCCATCCTGTGAACAGACTGCGGCGTAAGGCCAATATGTCCCATAACAGGTATATCCATATCCACTATAGCATTGATGGTGTCCGCCATAATCAAACCGCCCTCAAGTTTAACAGCCTCTGCACCTTCCCTTACGAGCAATCCTGCATTTTTCTTAGCCTCTTCAATTGATACCTGATAGGACAAAAACGGCATATCCGTCACAATAAGCGCATTTTTGCTGCCTTTTGCAACAGCCTTTGTGTGATACCTCATCTCATCCATTGTCACAGATAAAGTATTCTTATAACCGGCAAACACCATGCCTGCCGAATCCCCTACTAAAATAAGCGGTATGCCTGCCTCGTCAAGCACTTTTGCCGTTGGATAATCATAGGCTGTCAGCACAGGGATTTTTTGGCCCTCCGCTTTCATTTTTATGATGTCAAGGATTGTTATTTTTTTCACTTTATTCTCCAATTCAAATAAAAAAGCCTTCCGAACCAGGTTCAGAAGGCCAACAAAATAATTTACGATTTACGATTGCCGATTTTCGATTTAATTCGTAATTCGAAAATCGTAAGTCGTAATTCCTATTTGTCCTTCCGTCCCGGTTCAAAAATCTGAATCCAAGCGGCATTATTAATAATTTACGATTTACGATTGCCGATTTTCGATTTAATTCGTAATTCGAAAATCGTCCGTCGTCCTTTCTTTCTTACCTTACCGGTATGTAGTGTTGTACTCCTCCTTTTATAGACCTTATCTCATTTACCATATTAGACAGGTCATCAGGTGAATCAACAAAATCTATATCTGATGTATTTACCACAAGAAGCGGCGTATCTGTGTAGTAAAAAAAATATCTGTTATACGCATCAACCAGCCTCTCAATATAATCCACTTCTATATTCTTTTCGTAGTCCTTATTCCTTTTCTTTATTCTTTCAATCAGCACTTCAGTTCGGGCCTGAAGATAGATTACCAAGTCTGGTTTGGGTATCCTCGCATCCAGCAGCCGGTATATCTGTTCATACAATGACAGTTCATTTTCATCAAGATTTAGATAAGCAAATATCTTATCCTTTGCAAAGAGATAATCTGCGACAATCGTAGAATTAAAAAGTTCCTGCTGCCCCAAATCTTTTTGCTGTTTATATCTGCTTAAAAGAAAAAATAGCTGGGTTTGAAATGCATAATTTTTTCTATCTTTATAAAAACTGCCAAGGAAAGGATTATTATCAACATCTTCCAATAAAGCCCTCCCCTGAAACTCCTTTGCTAAAAACTCCGTAAGGCTAGTCTTTCCAACCCCTATGGGTCCTTCTAGCGCGATATATCTGGCCTTTTCCATAAATAACAGTTCGCTTTAACAAAATACATACTTTGAGAACCCTTGAAAAACCAGCTTTGATTGTCATTACCGGAAGCGTAAACATTGCAGGGAAGAGGCTTATTCTTCCTCCCGACGGGGAGATTACGCGGGTCTCCCCTATGTATTATTTACATAGAAGCAAGATTGCTTCGCTTCATTCTCAATAACAGTTTTAGGGGTTTTCGTTAGACTCAATCTGTCAATGGCTGAGCAATAATAGCACCGCCACACATTGTTAAATTCTGCAATAATTTATTGTTATAAAATAGCGTAGTTAAGTGGTAAAAGTCAACCCTTGTTAGAAACCCAAAAATCAATGTCTGTTTTTGGGAAAATGGAAACGTTGTAAAAACAAAACCCCGCCGCATGATTCGGCAGGGTTTATTTAAGAAAAAAACAGTTGGTTTAATTTAAAATATATTTTTCAGGATTAACATGAATCCCATTCACCAGCACTTCATAATGCAAATGCGGCCCTGTGCTTCTGCCGGTATTTCCGACAGCAGCAATTTTGTCTCCCCTTTTAACCCGTTTACCGACATGCACATATATCTCAGAGAGATGGCCATATTTTGTAATGATGCCATAACCATGATTTATGCCGATATTTTTCCCGAGGCCATTTTCCCTGTCAACCTTGCTTACTATGCCGTCTGCGGGTGCAAATACATTGGTGCCAACAGCGTTTGCAATATCAAACCCATCATGCATCTGCCTTAACCCGGTAAACGGCGATATGCGGTAGCCAAAAGTGGAGGTAACCCATCCCCTCGCAGGCCATATAGCGGGGGTGGAGGCAAAGTGAGATGTCTGTTTAAAAAGATATTCATGAAGTTCTGTAAAGCTTTTTTCCTGTGTCATTGCCTCTGTCTTCAACTGATCGAGATCTGAGTGCATTTGTTTTATCAATCCATCTTTGATACTGCCTAACGTAGCCATGTCCTCTTCAGGCGATGCTCCTCCGATACCAAGCATCTGATTAGAACCAGCAGGTACTTCCATATTCGTAATAATTCTTAGTTTTTTGTCAAACTGCTTCAACTTAGCCATATGAAATTCTACGTCAATCATTTTGCTTGCAAATGCCTGCAATTGTATCTTTTGCTCGGCATTTTCCTTTCTCAGTCCATTGAGCTCATGAGTTTGTAATTTCAATTTGGCGTAGTCAAAAAGCACATACGAAAGTCCAGCAAAAGAGATTGCAAGGGTAATGGCTATAGCTTTCAAAAGCTTACCTGGGAGTTTAAACTTTCGGATATGAGAAGGGTCCTGGGGAACAATAAAAACGGTAAAAAAACTTTTTTTCAATTTTTAACCCTCCTTTCTTAATATCTTAATAAAAATTAATGATTTCAATACCATACAAGGCTTAAGTTGTCAAGTCTTTTTATCCATAAAAAGTAAAAATTAATATCTATTTTAAGGTATTATTATTGGCGGTATTTTTGCAAACTTTTTAAACCAACCATTAAACTTCCGGCTTGGCTTAATCTATCATCTCCGTCAATAACAGTCTGTAACATAAGTCACGGGGGTAAATATCCAACATTCCTTCATATGTGCAGTATAAATCTCTTTTTTTCTACTTTTACATATCCTTCCTCTACCATCTTCTTTAATGCCCTGCTCACTACCTCTCTGGATGAACCTATCATAGCAGCTATCTCTTCATGGGTCAACCTTTCAATAGTTACATCCCCCTTCTCCTGTATGTCATCACTGGCATTTGCAATGCCTAAAAGGGTATGGGCAATCCTTCCGCAAACATCCAGAAGAGCCAGGCCGCCTATTTTCCTATCTGCCTCTCTTAGCCGGCGCGAAAGGTGCGATAAGAAATTCAGTGCCACCGCCGGATGATTCTCAATATATTTGAGAAGATTGTTGCCGTGGATTATAAAACACTCTGCATCCTCTATTGCTTCAACATTTGCAGACCGCGGCTCTCTGTCAAAAAGAGCCATCTCCCCAAACACATCACCCTTGTTCATAACCGACAATACAATCTCTTTTCCCTCTTCCCCATACAGAACTACCTTTACCTTGCCGGAAAGGATGAGATAAATAGCATTTCCCTCATCGCCCTCACTGATAATCTGACTCCCCTTCTGCCAATGCCTCCTATCGCCCATTTTAGATAGAGCCTTTATATCGCTCTCGTTTAAGGAGCTAAATATCTTTGCATTAGCAATAATATTTTCTATCTTATCGTCCATATTCAATTGGAACCGCTTATTTCCATCTCGCTTATCAGCAGGCTCGGGGCGCCGACTCCGCCGATAAATCTCAAGTCTGCGCCTACAATCTCTATTTTAGAAAACAATTCAAGCATATTGCCTGATATTGCAGTCCCTCTCACAGGGTGGCTGATCCTGCCCCCTTCCACCCAAAGGCCGTCTGCGCCAAATGAAAAGTCGCCTGTTATTGGATTTGCAGTATGCGCCCCAAGTACATTTGTAAGAAGAAGACCTCTGTCCATCTGCCTTAAAAGGCCGTTTAAATCCTTTACTCCCTTTTCCATATAAAAATTGGATACACCGATAGTTGAGATAGATTTAAAATTAGACCTTGCCGCATTCCCTGTGGAGGCTGCCCCTTCCCTCTTTGCCCAGTATGTATCATATAAATAATTCAGGCAAACCCCTCTGCCGGCAAGGGAGGTTTTTTGCCTTGGAACACCCTCGCCGTCATATTCAGATGTGCTCCATCCGTTTGGCAAAAGGCCGTCATCCCATATACTAACCTTATCGCTAAACACCTTTTTACCTTTCTTTCCCTTGAGCATGGACTTCCCTTTATAAAGATTATCAGCATGGAAAGATGGGGCAATTATCTCCAGAAATTCTCCCACAATTATATTCTCTATGACGACAGGACATTTTACAGTCTTTATCGTCCTGGCGCCAAGCATACCTACTGCCCTTTTTGCAGCATCCCTGCCAACCTTTACCACATCCACATCTTTTGCAAAATGACTCATGTCCATTTCCCAGCCCATCTGCGAATCCCCTCTCTCTTCTGCGACTGCCATAATATTGGAAGAAACAAATGTAGCTTTATTTATTACATCAACACCCACTGAATTGATTAACCTGCTTTCAAAAAAAGACTCGCCGTAGCTTGCCTTTCTCACCTTTGAGACCCTCGGGTCAAAACCCTTTGCAGCCTGTTCAAGACCGATTGCCTTCCGTATTTTATCCTCTTCCGATGTCTTATCCAGCGATGAATCAAAAAGCAGCAGATCTTTGCCCACCCCCTGTTGAGGTGATGTCACGGATAAAAATTCATCAGATTCAACCCCTTTACTTGCTGCAACAGCATTTTCCAGCAATTCTTTCATAGAGCTTTTTGACAGCACGCTGGTAAATGAAAAGCCAATCCTCTTATTCTTTAAAACCCTTAGCCCAACTCCTTCGTTTGAAGAAACCTTGAAGGCATCCACCTTGCCGTCTTTTGCCTCAACAGAAAGCCCCCTCTGTGAGGAATAGAATATCTCCCAGGCATCAACCTTATTTTTCAATGCCTTGGAAAGGCCTTCTATTGTCTCTGACCCCTGACCCCTGCTTAACGCCTGCGGGGGCAGGCCCCTGTCTTCTGACTTCTGACTTTTGACTTTTGACTTTTCTTTCATAGTTCTATCATCATCGCATTTTCATCACAATCCGGAAACTTAAAACACTTCACACACTCGCCCCATATCTTATGCGGTAGGGCTGCCTTGTTTATGGGCTTAAATCCAACCTTTTCAAAAAATCCCGGCTTGTATGTAAGTGCAAATATCTTTGGAATACCGAGAGACCTTGCCTCATCAAGACACGCATTCACAAGAATAGTGCCTATGCCTTTTCCGCCCGCCTCTTCACTTACAGTCAGAGACCTTATCTCTCCTATATCTTCCCAGCTTATATGCAAAGCACATGCGCCGATAAGAACACTATTTTCCTCATACACATAAAAATCCCTGAGATTTTCATATATATCAGTCAACGGCCTGTGCAGCATCTCTCCCTTATTGGCAAATATTTCTATAAGTTTATAGATGTCCTTGACATCGCTTAGTTTTGCTTTTCGTATCACTTCCTTTTATAAATCTCCTTCTATAAGTTTAAAAAATGCTATCACTGAAAAATAGAGATGTCAAAATAAAAACTTGCCGACTATTTTCACATGCGAATAAAGCAATACTTACGTTCTCTGTCTGAATTATTTGCTGAGATTTAAATGTTTATAAATATAATTTTAGAATATGATAATCTTCTTCACTTATAAATTTCCAAGAATCTACTTCAACAAATACTTCCCCTCCATGAAAATAATATCCACCATCAGCACTTTCGGCTTCGCCACCATAAAAGCCTTTTGCATAATTCTTCAGAAATCGGTTTGCAGTTGTTACTCGTTTATCCGGCAATTCATGAATTGATTTATGGCAATATTCATACTCTCCATTTCGTTCTTTGAAGCATGCAAATATGTATTTGGTATTATTTTTCATTTTGGGGGAATTTAATTAAAACCATTTCCCAAATTAAATTCCAAGATTTCTGCTGTTAGAGTATAAATCCCATAAGTCTGCTTCTTTAATTCTAAATGCAGTTCCTCGGTTTCTTACCGTGCCGTTTTCTTTAAGATGCATTCTCAAATCAATTCCAACCTTGCCGGACTTAAAGGCATTTATAAAATTTCTTGGTATGGGATCGGTAAGTATATATGCTTCCTTGTATAAAAACTCTTCCTCTCCATTCGCATCGAATCGTCTATCTGCAATAACGAAGAGAACCTTGCTGAGCTTTGACACTAATTTCCCTACCATGACGAAAACATCCCATGTTGCCAATAGTTTTCCATTCTCGTCTTTTAGGCTTACCTTGTTATTTGCATCATCAATTATAAGGCTTAATCCTTGTGATATTTGTCTCCCAGTATAAACTATATTCTTTAAAGCCTTTCTACCTGAATCGTCAATATATCCATATTTTTCTATCAATTCCTTTTGAGAGATATGCCAGACTCCTCTATTAAAGCAAAATAGTGTTACAGGAGAAGAAGCGTCTCTTCGCGTTGTTTTAATCTCCACCCTTCCGCCGAGATCAGGAACAGGAATATTAGTTTCGGGCAATCCCATTTTTTGCTCAAAGGTATGCCCTACTCCAGTTGAACCCTTTCTAACCGTTGGGATGTATCCCATTGTTTTTAAGGTACGAAGTTTACGCTCTATTTCTTTTAGAGTCATTTAATCTTTTCCATTATTACAATATATTCTTCAGTCATGGTTGAACCTAAAACGCCGGGCTCATTCGTAGGGCTGTTTTTTGAAGGCATTCTCTTGTTAGGAATTTTTCTGATAATAGTCTCTATATGTCTAAAACCAGTAGACTCTCCAAAATCCGCTGATATCTCATCGGTTGGCAGTTGAATCCCTTTTACAGTTCTATTGCCGACAACCATGCACAGGATGCCGCCTTTCTTTATAACTCGGCATAGCTCCATGAAACACTTGTTCAAATCAATATAAAAAGATAGAACTTCTCTTGCCCTTTTTTTGTCAGCTCGTGAGACTAAATCTAAGGCATATCTCAAATTTGGAGATGTATATCCCAAGTGAAGATTTTTAACATCTAATCGTCCCCCTAAAGACCGATTATCTACATCTATATCATTTCCTTCAAATCCTAACCATTGTAAAGAGAGCCTTGAAAACTGACCGTAGGCAACGGTAGTTTTTGAATCACCATAAGGGGGAGAGGTTACTACAATATCAACCTTTCTGTCTTTAATGCTCGTTCTGTGACGGGCATCTTCATTTAAAATATTTACTTTGGTTTTACTCCTACTATATTTTTCCCATAAATCAGACATGGATGCGATATTCTCCTCAGCCCTTTTCGTGAATATTTCAAATGCATCTGGGCTGTAGTTTTTTAGTTTATCGTCATCAATACGGTATAGCTTAAATTCGCCATTTCTTGTATTAGAGGCCGCCCTTACCGTAAAACTAAACACAACCTTGAAAAAATCTTTTATCTTTCCCCGCTTAAAGCCTGCGGGGACAGGTTTATCGTCAATTGAATTTATCGCTGCCTGCAATGCTGTCAGTTGAGATGCAACTTCCGGTTTAAACCAATAATCAATATTAAAAAAGTTAGGTTTTTTTGTATTCGTTATAAGAGATGCTTTTTTTAGTATTTTTTTCAACTCTATTTGCAAATCTTTATGATTAAGCGGCGTTGTTTTAACCCTGCTTATCAAAAGTGAAAGGGGATTAATATCAATGCCGTAAGAATCATAGCCTCGTATAAATGCCTCTAACAGGACAGAGCCGGAACCAGAGAAGGGATCTAATACAACAGTTTTTGGCTTCGCATACATATCAATGAGTCTTCCCGCCACTTGCGGAATCATCATTGCAGGATAGGGGTGGATGGCATGGGTATAAGCGCGGGTATTATCTTCCGAAAAATTCCAACTTGGGTCGTATCTCTTTGTTCTGGCCGAATCTTTCCACAGGTGCTTTATGCTATTTAAAGAATTGGAGTCTATGGCATCATCAATCCGGGATATGCCTAAACGGTTGTAAAAAGAAAGCTGGTCTCTCAAAATAAGACAGCTATCTTTCTCCTTGCAACTTCTGCATTGGCTCAGAGTTGCGATACAACAGGATTCAGATGTTTCTGCGTATATTTTAGCTCTTATGCTTTTCATGGTTGTAAAATCATGCGAGGAAAATAAATCTGCCCCATTTTCTCTCATATTTTCGGTTATGCCATTGCAGAGTTGAAATGGACCAACTTGCCCCAGTCAATAGAACCATCGTCTTTACAGTAGCCATTCGCAAATTCTCTGGTGAATTTGTTTATCATCTGGGAATACGATTTCATAAAGCTTTCGTTCTTTTCTTTGGCCTTGTGTCCAAGCGGTTCAATTATCTCTAAATATAAATCAGGATCGCCGGATACAAATTCCCAAAACTGCTGACCGCAATATTTGTAATAATTTGCTTTTTTGTACGGATGTCTGTCTCGTCCGTAACAGCAGCCATTGACTGCTTCTACTTGAAGCTTGGAGTTGCTTGTCCTTAATGTTTTTCGTGCAGAATTAAAATTGGCTATCATGTCTCTGATTTGACGGCTGTTGCCCCAGTTTGGGCCGGATTTGATATTAACAATATATCTGACCTTATTTTTATCAAACTCAAGATCAATGCCTGGAATTCCTGACTTCCAACCACCTAAGACCTTCTTATTGATAAATATCGCAAGACCTTCTAACCAATCGCCAAAGATGGTTTCTTCGTTAGAAGAAATATGTGCATCAACAAACCCCTTAACAATCTGTTCGGCAGTCAACATATGTTTCGCCTTAAACAGGTATGGATTTTTTCTTTTGAGGACTTGTGACAGCTTGAGAGCATCTATGCTGGCAATACGTTGCTGATGAAAAGTCCCTATGTTTTCTTCAACGTATCTGGTTACATCTCGCAGTTTTATTTTTTTCATATTTTACTTTTGGCTCGCACAGATAATACGCAAGCGGTTCAATCTCACTTTTTACCATCTTATAATATTCAGGAAGTATCTCAATCCCTATTGAATTCCTTAACATCCTTTTTGCAACAAAAATTGTTGTCCCGGAACCCATGAACGGGTCTAAAACAGTGTCTTTTTCTTTAGTGAAGAGCTTTATAAACCATTCTGGCAATTCATCAGGAAATACAGCGCTGTGATTCTTATTATTACATTCTGTGGCCAAATGCAAAACATTTGTAGGATAAACCATCTGCCGATTGAGCCAGTTTGAAACATTTTTTCCAAAGCCGCTCCCATTTTTAGCATTGTCTCGTTTTTTGTCTGTTTCACTCAGGTTTCTTAATCTGCCTTTTGCCCAATCGCCGACGGGAATCATAACTTCTTCCTGATACATATTAAATTTTGTCGTTTTATTAAATTGTAAAAGTCTTTCCCATGCGTCACGAAAACGATTCGGCCATTTGCCCGGATAACAATTTTTTTTATGCCATATAAATTCTTCTGTCCAAAGCCAGCCTTGCTTGCGCATTGCTAAAATCAATTCCATAACATAAGTGTGCCGCTCGCCGTTAGCAGCCTTTTCTTTGATATTCAAAACAAAGGTGCCTGTTGGCTTCAATACTCTTAAAAGTTGCTCTGATATGGGCAAAAACCATTCAACATACCTATCAGGATGAATGCCCCCGTAGGTATTTTTACGACTGTCTGCATAAGGCGGAGATGTAAAAATCAGGTCAATAGAATTATCGCCTAACTTTTCCAGTTCGTCTTTACAGTCGCCTAAAATTATGTTTGCTGATATTTTCATATTCTTCTTCCGTTATGATAAGGAAATAAATTTGCCCCCTTTTCTCCCTCCGGTAAGAATTATTCTACCTCTCTGTAGATATTCAGGATATACGTAAGCCATGAGTCTGTTTTCAATATGATGGCTTTAAGCTGTTCTTCTGATATCTTTATCTCAAGTTCATGAAAGCGATTTAGGAACTCGATAAGCAATATAAATGATATGGTATCGTGGTCGATAAAGTCAGAAAGTGGTGCATGATTAATGTCACGGCAGATATAGAGAATACGTGCCTTTCGGGTAGGCTTTCCCTTACATAAATACTCGCTCTTGTCTTTAGGCCGCCAATTAATAACTTTCTCATCAGGAGCCAACTGTCGAAGGAGATGGTTCCATAGCTCCCGCAATGAGGTGAAAATATGTCTTTCTCTATCCGCGTTATCGCTATTAAAAGCTTCGCGTGCTCCTAAGTAGGGCTTTACCAAAGCAGGGCTAACTCTTCTTAAAAGCTCCAAGGAGCCTGAAACTTCTTGTTCTGTCTTTGTAACAAGGAAAGATTCATCTAAATCTCCCTCGTCTTCTGTTTCAATAGTTAGAGGGCATATCCGTTTTATTGCATAACCAGCCACAAAAATCTCTCGGCCGGCGCTTGGCAATGCATATGACGGAAGCTCAATAAGTTCAGGGAGTGTCTTTATGGAACCGACGAGTTTCTCATAGCTTTGTGTCAGATTTGCAAACGCATTTTGGGTGCGCAAAACAAAGCTAACTGGTAATGTATATACTTGACTGATGGCACTGAAGTCAATACCCGCAAACAGCCTTTCCGAAGCAATAAAATATCGAGAAATTTCAGTTAAGGAAGGTTCAATGGATGCCCGCAAGCTCATAAGGCTATCTTGCAGCGGCCTTATATTCTCTATCCAACTGCTATGTGCGTTTCTAATATCCTCTACCCATTGGAAGTTTTCTCTGGCTTTCTGAGCCATGTCCACTAACCGCTGATGCGAGACGGCAATCTCATGCGCACGGAAAGCTGCGTTATCTATTTTAATTCTTTCCATTAGTTCCAAATGGTGACGGAGCGGCGCCCAAGTCTTCTCCATCTGCTCATACATGTCCAGGCAAGCGGCTCTATGTAGACGGTTATACCGCTCCGCCTGCTCTTGAAGTATTCTAATAGCCGATGGTAACTCCATTCTTCTCATGGCTTCCTCCTGAAGGGGAAAAGGGACAAATTTATTTATCAACTCCTCTTAAATTCAACTATACCATTCACGTTCAAAAATGTCCCATATGCAAGGCAATTGTAGTCTGCCGATTTATCGGCGTTTTTAAATACGTCCAATGAATTGGGCAACTACAGTGTAAGGCAAACCTTCAATTAGGCAAACCCTCTCTTGAATCTTATACTCTCGGTTTCGTGCAAGACATAATCATAAAGCCTGTAGAGTGTTTCTTCATCCGGTTCCACAAGGGGAATGCCCTTCAATGCCTCCTGCATTACAAATGGAGATTCGTCAGGGTCATTGAGTTGGAGAATCTCGACATCCCTGTCAACTGCCATCAGTAATCTGTCAATTGCCTCTATAGATTTATCTTCGGTCTTTGTGTTTAAATAAACGGCAATATCTATATCTGAACGGCCATGCTGATTTCCACCAGCGTACGAGCCATAAAGATATGCGAGAAGGATAATGCCCTTTTTCCGCATGTCCTCCAAAACCGTTTTTATTTTCTGAATTTCCTGTGGCAATACTGTGCTCATATACTTATCACCCGCAGTCCGAATACCCGCAGTTGCACTTGGCGCACCCCTCCTCATACTGCATCTGCGCGCCGCAATCCGGGCAAGCGCCTCTCTGCAAAACATCTGTAAAGTGTGAGCTGTGAACTGTAAACTGTGAGCCATATGTCATAAACTGCCCATGATTAACGTTCAACTGTTCACTGTTCACAGTTAACTGCCTCTTGTAATTCACATACCAGTCCATAGCCCTGGCAACAGCATCTGAGCATGACAGTATTTTTTCCTTGCCATAACCCATAGGCACATGACAGCTTATGCCGCGCATCTGTGTTACAATATCCTCCGGCTGAATGCCGCTCCGCAAGGCAAGAGATGCCATTCTTCCTATGGCCTCGCACTGAGATGCCGCACATCCGCCTGTCTTGCCTATTTGCGTGAATATCTCGAACGGCCATCCTTCTTCATCCTCATTTATGGTTACATAAAGATTTCCGCAACCTGTTTTCATCTTTCTTGTTGCGCCAAATGTAACCTCGCCGCGCGGCTTGGGGGTAAGAAAAACTGGGATGTGGGATGTGGGATGTGGGATGTGGGTTTCTTCTGACTCTTTGACTCTCTGACTCTCTGACTCTTTCTTCTGCCCCTTATTCAGCACCTGCACATCCCGCGAACCGTCCCTGTAAACCGTAACACCTTTGCAGTCCAACTTATATGCTAATTGGTAAACTTCTGCCACATCTTCAGCAGTTGCCTCATTCGGGAAATTAACTGTCTTTGAGACCGCATTGTCCGTATATTCCTGAAACGCAGCCTGCATCTTTAAATGCCACTCCGGGACAATATCATGAGAAGTAACGAACAACCTCTTTATATCATCCGGCACACCAGCCACATCATGAAGACCGCCGCTCTTTGCAATCTGCTTCAATATCTCAGGGTTGTAGAAACCGCGCTCTTTGGCAATTTCCTCAAATAATGGATTTGCCTCAACGAGCTCTGCGCCGTCCAAAACATTTCTGGTATATGCCAGCGCAAATATAGGCTCTATGCCTGACGAGCAGTTTGAGATTATGGAGATTGTGCCGGTAGGGGCAATTGTAGTTACCGTGGCATTTCTTACTTTGCCGCCGTCGCTATAGATAGAGCCTTCATAGTTTGGAAATGCGCCGCGCTTTTCCGCAAGCTCCTGAGACGCCTCTCTCCCTTTTTCATGGATAAAGCCCATAACATCTTCAGCCGTCTTTATAGCCTCGTCAGAATCATACGGAATGCCAAGCCTTATGAGCATATCTGCAAAGCCCATTACACCGAGACCTATCTTGCGGTTGCCCTTTGTCATCTTTTCTATCTGTTGAATTGGATACCTATTCATGTCAATTACATTATCAAGGAAGTGAACCGCCTCTTTTGTAACATATTCAAGTTTATCCCAATCAATTTCATAATGAAAGGATTCAAGGGTTCGAGGATTCGAGGGTTCAAGGGATGGATTTTTAGTTTCACTTGACCCCTGACCCCTGACCCCTGACCCCTGTCTTCTTACCATCTTTGCCAGATTTATAGAGCCGAGATTGCAGGACTCGTACGGAAGCAAAGGCTGTTCTCCGCATGGATTTGTTGATTCTATAGCGCCTATATGAGGAGTTGGATTATCCCTGTTTATCCTGTCTATAAAGATTATGCCCGGGTCGCCGTTTTTCCATGCCATATTTACTATCTTTTCAAACACCTCCTTTGCGTTTAATTTTCCTGCCATCTTTCCTGTTCTGGGGCTCTTGAG
Source organism: Deltaproteobacteria bacterium (assembly GCA_016214995.1). Classification (GTDB taxonomy): domain Bacteria; phylum Desulfobacterota; class GWC2-55-46; order UBA9637; family UBA9637; genus JACRNJ01. The sequence goes on along the minus strand of JACRML010000006.1, from coordinate 13,775 downwards.
TTCATATTCTCTATCTGCCTCCACAGCCTTCATAAAGTCTTCTGTAATTGCAACAGAGATATTGAAATTGTTTAGCTTGTTGTTATCTTGTTTGCAGGTTATAAAATGCAGTATATCAGGATGGTCTATACGCAGGATTCCCATATTTGCTCCGCGCCTTGTGCCGCCTTGCTTTATGGCCTCTGTGGCTGAATCAAATACGGTCATGAATGATATCGGGCCTGATGATATACCGGAGGTTGAACCTACCACATCGCCAGATGGTCTGAGTCTTGAAAATGAAAAACCTGTGCCGCCGCCTGATTTGTGAATAATGGCCGTATGTTTAACAGCCTCAAATATGCTTTCCATGGAATCGTCTACCGGAAGAACAAAACAGGCGGATAGCTGCTGCAAATCCCGGCCAGCGTTCATAAGAGTTGGGGAATTTGGCATAAATTCCAAAGAGGCCATCATCTCATAAAAAACCTCTGCGGTTGCGGAAACATCTGCCTTTTGGTCGTAGAATCTATCTGCCTGGCTTATATTTTCTGCCACCCGTCTCAGCATAGCCTCAGGGGTTTCTATAGGGTTGCCGTTCAGGTCTTTTTTGAGATACCGTTTTTCCAACACCTTCAAGGCATTCGGCGCAAGCTGCGGAACTAATCTTTTTTGTCTCTGCGTCCCAAGCAATACTTTCTTTTTTATGCCCCTAACCTTGAAGTTCTCTCCAAAAATGTTTTGCTCTACGTCCATAGCGCCTCCTTATAAACAATTGTTTTAAGTATAGTCTGACAAATGATATTGGATATACAAGTGCTTGTTTTTAAAGGTAAATATAGCATATATTGTGGATAAGGCTCTACTATACCACAATATATTGTGCTGTCAAGAGAAAAGTAGCGCCTGCCTGTCGCACCCGAAAATATGTATTGCTTTTCGGGAGCCTTGTCAAAAAAATACAACTGCATTTTTTGGATTAAGGGTTGACTACTTTCCTTTCTTTGCTATACTTCATGGTAATTGGGATATATTTATGAGTGAATTATTGGATATAATTACAGAAAATAATCTTGCAATATTTAAAATTAACAACCCGCCTGTAAATACACTCGCGCGCGAATTGATATCCAGGCTAAAAGCCGCCTTGTCGGAATTAAATAAGAACGGGAACATTAAAGTTATAATCATAACCGGGGGAGGCAAAATATTCTGTGCCGGTGCTGATATAAAAGAACTTAGTGAAATCAAAACGAGCAAGGATGGTGAAGCCTTTGCAAAAAATGGGCAGGAGTTGATGAACCTTATTGAATCCTCAACTATTCCTGTGATTGCTGCTATAAATGGCGGGTGCATCGGCGGAGGCAATGAACTTGTCATGTCCTGTCATATAAGGATTGCCTCAGAAAATGCGTGGTTTTCCCAGCCTGAGATCAATCTGGGTCTTATACCTGGTTTTGGCGGAACACAAAGACTTCCAAGACTCATCGGCAGAGGTAAAACCATAGAGCTATTACTTACAGGAGATAAGATTACAGCTCATGAAGCGTTGGCAATGGGCCTTTTAAATAAGGTGGTTATGCCGGAGAAGTTGATGGACGAGGCAAGGAGAATTGCCGACAAAATAATAATGAAGGGCAAAGTGGCAGTAAGTTCATGCCTTAAAGCAGTATGCGGCATTGAAGATGAGGATAAACTCTTTGGCGAGGTTTGCACTACAGAAGATAAGGACGAAGGCATCAAGGCATTTCTGGAGAAGAGGCGGCCTGTTTTCAAAGATAAGTGATGCAAACTGTTTTATAAGGCTTTTGAAGAGCTTGTTGAAAAACTCAACAATCTCTGATTACACAGATATTTCAAGGAGTTTTAATCTGTGTAATCTGATTCTTTATCTGTGTAATCAAGGCTGTTGGTAACTTTTTCAACAGCCTGTGAAGTTTTTACCATGAAAAGTCATTTTGCGGTATCAGCTTGTTCGCCAAAATTGCGTACCTGCCGTCTGTAGCTACCAATCTCCAACTATCCCCTTGCTTCAGTTCTTCTATATATTTTTTCTTTGTTATCACCAAAACACCCTTACGAGAGCTTCCTAAGAGCGCAAGCTCTTTCATCCCTCCCTCACCTTCGAGTTTAAGAAATTTTCTTCTGCTATAGAAGGCTATGCTCGGTTGATTTATCTCATAGGTTGCAAGCGTTCCATCTGTTCCTAAATTCTTTCCGGCATAGGTAGAATATTGATAAATCGTTTTTTGCATATAGATGTTGACGAACGGCGCAGCATACACCCTTATAAATATAAGCAATACAATAGTAGCTGCTGTCATACCTCCCACAATAAAAATATGCTGTTTCCTTATCATCGCAATACCCAGCATGGCAACTATTAGGCAGGATACACCTGCTCCCCAGAAAAAGATAGAGGGCGGAAATATTACCCCGACTGTCAGTTCTTTTGGCAGAAATGAGGATATTATTGCTGGAACAGAGAAGTACATCACTGCCATTATCATAGAAACAATGATAAGAAAACCGGAGGATATGTATAACCATATCTTCGTCACCTTTTTTTCCATAAGGTCAGTTATTATAAGACCTGTTGTAATTGCCGTTATCGGAAACAGAGGCAGGATATAACTGGGCTCCTTTGTTCCGGCAAGAGAGAAAAAAATGAAAATTGCTAAGAACCAAACTGTGCCGAAGAGATATATCCCTTTTTCCTTAAACCCCTTGTAAAGGACATTCGGCAGGAAGGCAACCCAGGGGGAAAAACCGACAAGCATAACTGCTATATAGTAATATATCGGACCGCTCTGCCCTGTAATAACTCCGGTATATCTTTTAAAATGGTGCTTTAGTACAAATGCATCGAAGAATTCCCACCCGTTTATAGAGAACTGGGCTATATACCAGGGAGAGGCAATTGCTAAAAATATGAGTACAAATTTTGGGGTCAACAGCTTTTTTATTTCTCTTAATTCCCTTGCCGATATAAGATATATAAAGATAATCATTGCTGGAAAGAGCACACCTATTACGCCTTTTGTCAAGGCTGCCATGGCGGCAAAAACCCACGACAAAAAATACCAGTAATTGTCATGCGGGGTTTGAGATACGAGATGTGAGGATTTATCCCCTTGATTAAGGCGCTCAAGCACAGGCTTATTTTGCTGCAAGCCGAGATAAAAACTATAAAGAGACGCTGTTATAAAGAAAGTTAACAGCATATCTAAAACTGCGGCATGGGTGTAAACAAAAAATTCTAAATTTACCAGGAGACACATACCTGCAATGATTCCTGCCCTTTGCCCATAAAGCCGCTTTACAAAAAAGAAGGTGATTGCCAAAAGACCGACTCCAAATAAGGCGGAGACAGACCTTGCAGAAAACTCTCCTACACCGAAGAGTTTAAAGACAACAGCCTGAAGCCAGTAAAAAAGGATAGGTTTATCGTAGAACGGTTCATAATTGAAAGTTGGCGTAATGTAATTGCCGGTTTCAAGCATCTCTCTTGTTGCCGCCGAATATGCAGCCTCATCTGTATCAAAGAGCAGAAGGCCGCCCAACTTAAAGAATGATAGAAATACCGCAATGCTGAAGAAAAACCCTGCCTTCCAGTGTTTTTTGACCCCGCTAAATAAAAACATACTGACCAATATTCCTATTATTGCCCCGCCAACAACATCTGAAGGATAATGAGAGCCAAGATAGATTCTGGAGAGACCAACCAGTGCTGCTACAAAATAAAAAAACGGGGATAGTCTTGGATATGATATTGACAGTGTATGTGCAAGGGCAAAGGATACTGTTGTATGACCTGACGGAAATGAATTAAACCTGCCGGTGAAGTCAAAGATAGACGGATTCCCCAGGGGGAAAAGAATGTCTGTATTACTAAAGTTAGGCCTCGGTCTCTCAAATGTTATCTTAAATAGATGGAGGAAAAAGCTTGATGCCAAAAGAGCCATCAAGCCATACATACCACTATTACGGACATGCTCTTTTTTTGATATAATCCCTAACACAAAGAGAAAGATACATATCCCGGCAAGAGTTATTCCATCCCCTACTATGCTGAAAAATTGTGCCAAGCTGCCAAATGTTGTTCCATGAAATATATATAAAAAAGAGTCCATCTGTAAGCTAAAAAGGATTAATGCAAATGATAACAATATAAAAACAATAGGTTTCTTTTCAATGTGGTTTTGCAAATAAAATATCCTCCTTGGATATGTTTGGGTATTTTCCAGTAAGAATACATGGGGCACATATAAAAATCAAGCTAAGCGGTTTAACGTCGTTGGGGTTTCATCTCACAAAGTGCAATTCTGCCGATACAGTGGTGTAATATTAAAATAAGGAGGAAGTGATATCTATGTTGCTCCATTGGGACGATAAAGAATTGCTTCACGCGGAGGAGGCATATATTGCGCTCGCGGTCCTTTTTACCGCCGCAATACTGATAGGCGGCTTTTTCCTCCTGTAATTTAAGATCAATATGGTCCGCGCAAAAAAGAGGTGTAGACACTTACGCCTCCTTTTTGTTGGCGCAAATTGATTTTGAGGAGTTGATTCGGTTATGCTCAATTCGGGTCCCAAAAATAGACATTGATTTTTGGGAAAACTGGCAAGTTGCCTGTCAGACGAGGCAGAGGCCATTTTTGTGACGCAACCGCATGTTCACCGATACAGTGAGGAACAAAAATTGGCCGATAACGAAGTATGGCAGGCAAATCACCAGTTTGTAAAGTAGCGAGGTTTTTAATCGCTATTTTACGGTCGGGTAATCTGTCTTGATAATCTATATAATCAGGTATGTTAAATTATGCCTCCAGACATATCCAGAATTCACTGTTGCCCTTTGCCCCTTTTATCGCTGATTCGCAAACACCTTTTACAACAAAACCTGCCTCTAAACAAAATACCCTAATCCTATCAACAACCATCTTATGTATTGCTGGATTTCTTATTATCCCCTTCTCCCCAACCTCTGTTTTTTTTGCCTCAAATTGCGGTTTTATCAAAGCAAGGATTTTCCCTTTCTCTTTGAGAAATTCCCTTGTCTTTGGAATAACCTTTTCTAACGAGATAAAGGAAACATCTATTACAGCAATATCAACCTTTTCCCCAATATCCTTAAATTCAAGATATCTTATATTTCGCCCTTCCAGCGCCGCAACTTTCTTGTCGTTCCTCAACCGCCAATCCAAAAGCCCTTTCCCCACATCAACTGCAAAAACCTTGTTAGCCCCTTTTTTCAATAAACAGTCCGTAAAACCGCCGGTTGATGCCCCAACATCTATAACAGTTGAGTCTTTCACTTCTATATGAAAATAATTCAATGCCCCTTCAAGTTTTAATCCGCCTCTGCTTACATAAGGACTGTCTTCAAGGATAACTATTTCTGCATCCTGCTTAACCTCTGTCCCAGGCTTATCAATGACATTGCCATGCACCAGCACCCTGCCTGCCATGATAATGGCCAATGCCTTCTCAGGGCTTTCAACAAGTCTTCGTTCTACCAAAAGCCTATCAATACGCCCTTTTTCTTTCGCTGACACTATCCCTCATCATCTCCGTAATTGTCTTTTCTATTCCATCCGCATCAAGACCAAGAAGCCTTCTTAATTCTGTTTGTGAGCCATGTTCTATAAACTCATCAGCTGCTCCAATCCTTTTAACCTTGCAATCTGTTACACCGTTCGCCTCAAGAAGCTCAAGAACTGAGCTGCCGAAACCGCCTTGCAGGCTGTTTTCCTCTATGGTGATAATTTTAGCCGTTTTCCTGGCAAGAGAAAGTATAAGCTCCTCATCAAGCGGTTTTACAAAACGGCTGTTGACCACAGTTATCCTTATTCCCTTATTTTCCAGTCTGAGGGCAGCCTCCATTGCCGGATAAACAGTTGAGCCTATTGTTAGTATCGCTGCATCATTACCATCCCGTAAAATCTCTGCCTGACCTATAGGTATTTTCTTTAATGGCCGGGAAGCATCAAGGCCATATCCCTCTCCCCTCGGATAGCGGATTGCCGCCGGCTTTCCGCATTCAACAGCAGTTTTCAGCATATGCCGCAATTCATCTTCATCTTTTGGAGCCATGATAATTATATTTGGTATATGACGAAGATATGATAAATCAAACAGGCCGTGGTGTGTTGCCCCGTCAGCGCCAACTATCCCTCCCCTATCAATCGCCAAAACTATAGGAAGATTTTGCAGGCATATATCATGAAGTATCTCATCATACGCCCTCTGTAGAAAGGTGGAATATATAGCTACAACAGGAATAAAACCCTGCTTTGACAAACCCGCTGCAAATGTTATGGCATGCTGCTCTGCTATGCCAACATCAAAGAATCTATCCGGAAATCTTTTCGCAAATTCATCAAGCCCTGTCCCTTCAGGCATGGCAGCGGTTATGGCAACAATCCTCTTGTCTTTTTCAGCCAGAAGAGCAAGCGTTTTGCCAAAAACTTCGGTGTAGGTGATGGTTTGCTTTTTAGGCTTTATGGGTTTGCCGGTTTCTTTTTCAAACGGCCCAATGCCGTGAAACAGTACCGGTTCTTGCTCGGCTGGCAAATACCCTTTCCCTTTTTTAGTCAGGATCCTTGGCATCGCTTAATGTGCTTATAAGTTCTTCTATATCGTGGCCGTCTATCGGACCTATATAATGGAAGCCTAGACCTTCAAACAGCATACCCGATGTAAGCAGTGCTATAAGTGAATCCTCTGCCCTTTTTGCAAAAGATACGAGTCTGCTTCCTATGCGCGGGATGGATATAAAAAATCCCTCTGCCTCTTTTTTTAGTCTTGTTGCCAATCTCCCCGTAATCTTTCTGCTCAAAAAAGAAGAGAGGGCGCCAACATTTTGAGATATGCTCATCTCATTGTCATTTAGTACAACAATAATGTCTTTTTTAAGATGGCCAGCCTGGTTTAACCCCTCAAATGCAAGACCAGCCGTTAAAGAACCATCTCCAATAATAGCTATAACGTTATAATTCTCATGATTTAAATCTCTCGCAACAACCATACCCATAGCAGCAGATATCGATGTGGAAGAATGTCCAACACCAAAGGCATCATATATGCTTTCAGATGGTTTGGGAAAACCGCTTATGCCTCCCAATTGACGAATAGTTTTAAACGCCTCTCTTCTTTCTGTTAAAATCTTATGCGCATATGCCTGATGACCCACATCCCAGACAACCTTGTCATCAGGCGTATTAAATACATAATGGATAGCAACTGCAATATCCACAGCGCCAAGGCTGGATGCCAGATGCCCTCCTGTTTTTGATATGCCGTTTACAATCTCTTCCCTTATTTCATGGGCAAGCGCAGGCAGTTTTTCAGCAGGCAGTTTCTTTAAGTCGTCGGGATTGTTTATGGTATCTAATAATTTGGACATACGATTTCAGATTTACGATTTCAGATTTACGATTTCAGATTTTAAATCATAATTCGTAAATCGTAATTCGTAAATTTCCTTATTTTTTCCTTTCCACGATATACCTTGCAATTGCCCGCAAGTGTTCTGCCTTTTCATCAAAACCCTCAAGCGCTGCTATTGCAATATCTACCAACTCCATTGCCCTCTTTCTTGATTCATCAATACCCAAAACAGATGGATAGGTAACCTTGCCTTTTTTAGCATCCCCCCCGACATTTTTCCCCACATCTTCTTTATTCCCTTCTACATCAAGTATATCATCGGCTATCTGAAAGGCAAGGCCGACAGCCTCGCCGTATCGTGTTATTGCCTCAATTCCTTTATCACCTGCATTTGCCATGATGGCCCCTGCCCTGCAGCTTGCAAGTATCAATTCACCTGTCTTGTGGATATGAATATATTCAAGAACAGGGAACGCAACCTCTTTTCCTTCCGACTCAATATCTACAATCTGCCCTCCGACCATGCCTGTAGAACCGGCAGCCTTTGCTATCTCGTGAATGACCTTTATTAAAGCCAAAGGTTGATGGTGGGCAAAGCCCACCCTACCTCCTTCTGACTTCTGACTGATTATCTGAAATGCCTTTGTCAAAAGTGCATCACCCACCAGTATCGCCATCGCCTCTCCAAATATCTTGTGATTTGTTGGCATACCGCGTCTTAAATCATCGTTATCAATAGCCGGAAGGTCGTCATGTATCAATGAATATGTATGTATCAATTCAATGGCACAGGCTGTGTTAATAACATCACTCGCGGTTTTTCCAAAAACTTCTGCAGCGGCTATAACAAGGATAGGCCTGATCCGCTTCCCGCCAGTAAATACACTGTATCTCATTGCCTTGTGCAGCCTTTGCGGAAATTCATCCTCTTTTGGCAGGAGACCATCAAGCTCTTTATTTACAATATCTTCTCTCTCTTGCAGGTATTTATTTAAGTTCAAGCCTATTCTCCTTCTGTTTCAAATGGTTTGGCCTCAAGCTCTCCTTTTTCATCCCGCATAAGTATCTCAACCTTTTTTTCAGCCTTGTCCAGCATCTTGTTGCATAACCTTGAAAGCCTTACCCCTTGCTCAAAGATTTTCAAAGACTTATCCAGCGAAAGCTCTCCCTTTTCAAGGGTATCCACAATCTCTTCAAGCCTTTTCAATGCGTCTTCAAACTTTATCTCTGCCATAATTATACCTCATGATTGCACCGATTTTAAAATGCGGTTACACAGATTCAGACTTTTGTCACCTTACAGTATATCTCTCCCTTCGCAAGCATTATATTTACATCATCGCCTGCTTCAATATCTTTTGAATCACGCAGCACAGTCATGGATGGAAACTTTCTTGTGATGCTGTAGCCTCTTTCAAGTATATTCAATGGGCTCAAAATATTTAACCTTTCCATAATGTGCTGACAATCCTTTTTTATTATCTCAAGAGAATGGGACATCGCAATGGTTAGTCTATCCGTCATGTCTCCAAGTCTTAATCTTATATCCTTTAATCTCCTGGACGGGTCAATAAGCCCCCGTTCCAATCGGTGGAGGAAAATCCTCTTATCAGATACGATATTTCTTAGACATAAGGCCAACTGAAGAGCGGTTGCAGCCACTCTTTCCTTAAGTTCCTGCTTTGAACGTATAACCATCTCAGCGGCGGCAGACGGTGTTGGCGCCCTCAAATCAGCAACCATATCTGCGATTGTGAAATCTATTTCATGCCCTACTGCTGAAACAACAGGTATATCTGAATTATAAATTGCCCTTGCCACAATCTCTTGATTAAAGGCCCAGAGGTCTTCCTGGGAGCCGCCGCCCCTTGCAATAATAATCACATCAATGCCTGCTATTTCGTTAAGCTCCAGGATGCCCTGCGATATTTCCTTTGCCGATTCTATGCCCTGCACCCTTACAGGATAAATAAGAATGCCTATATTGGCAAATCTTCTTTCGAAAACCTTAAGAATATCCATGATGGCCGCTCCTGTCGGAGATGTAACAATGCCTATCTTTTGGGGCAAAATGGGAAGAGGCCTTTTTCGCTCAGTATTAAACAAACCATCTTTTGCAAGCTTTTCTTTTAACTGTTCGAGCGCAAGTTGCAATGCCCCAACACCTTTGGGCTCAATATAATCCAGTATAAGCTGATACTCACCTCTTTCTTTATAAACGCTGACCATGCCTCTGCATATCACATGAAGACCATCGGCCGGCTTAAATTTCATAAATCTTGCCTGTCCTTTAAATATAACAGCCCTTATCTGTGCCCCTTCGTCCTTTAAGGTAAGGTAGATATGACCTGACATGGGAGACCTCAAATTAGAAACCTCTCCATCTATCCACACATAATAGAGGTTTGCCTCAAGTATGGTTTTTATTTCTTCTGTAAGTTGTGAAATTGTTAGTATGCGCCTGGATGGGAATTCCATTGGCAAAGAATAGCAAACTTTGAATGGAATTACAAACAAATACCCCCCAACCCACCCATTCCCCTCCTTGGAGGGGAATGGGTGGGTTGGGGGGTAAGTGCGCTTAATGGGTTAGAGATTTATATCTTTACAACATTAGACGCCTGAGGCCCTTTGGGGCCTTGAGTTATGTCAAACTCAACTTCATCGCCTTCCTTCAGGCTCTTGAAGCCTTCACCGCTGACAGCTGTGTAGTGGACAAAAACATCTTCGCCTGACTCCTGCTGTATGAAGCCATAGCCTTTAGTGTCATTGAACCACTTTACTTTACCTTTAGCCATGCTTATTACCTCCTTTCAAAAGATCAAAACAGCCCTTTTGCAAGGTCACCCCGATATACGTCGGGGCTGTTTTGGAATAAGCAGGATTGCAAAAATAAAGGCCGTGGAAGATTCTTACAAGCCTTCCACGGCCTCACAATCGTCAATAACTACCACTAATATGAAACAACTCCTGCATACTCATACTTCATAGCTAAAGTATCAAAAACATTACTTTCTGTCAAGTTTTTTTTATTAATAAATATTAACCTATTTAAAAAAGGTTGAATTTCTCTTGCAGGTTGGTTATTATTTTTGTTTCAAAATTCTATCGGAGGTTTTTATGCTTAAAGTTCTGAGAAAGAGAAAGAGGTCGTGGATTATATTTACAGTCCTGGGGGCAATAATCCTTGTTTTTATATTCTGGGGTATCGGAAGTTTCCGGGTAGATAAAAGCACTATAGCGGCCCGTGTAAATGGTAAATACATAACTGCAACAGAATATGCCAAAATGTATCAGCAGCAGATAAACTATTATAGAAATATATTTAAAGACCAATTCAACGATGAGCTTCTGGAAAAGATGAATCTAAAACAGAACACCATACAGATGCTTATAAACACAGCCCTTCAGCTTCAGGAAGCAAAAAGACAGGGCATCGCTGTTTCAACAGAAGAGATTCAAAAGATAATAGAGACTGTTGCAGCATTTCAAAAGGACGGTGTATTTAATAAGGAGCAATATCTTCAAGTATTAAAGGCAAACCACATATTGCCAGGCGAATATGAACAGGGTGTAAAAGATAGTCTCGTTATCCAAAAACTTCATAAAAATATAACCGATGTAATAAGCATTACCGATAAAGAAATAGAAGATAAGTTTGCCAGCGAAAACAAAAAGGTCAATCTTCAGTATCTTACAATAGATGGGGCAAGGTTTGAAAAAAATGTATCTGTTACAGATGAGGAGGCAAAAACATACTTTGAAAAGAGCAAAGAGGCATTAAAGGAATTATTTAAGGTGCCGACAAGAATAAATGCAGTCTATCTCTCTATCCCATTTAAAGATTATCAGCCGGCAGTAAAGGTTTCGGAAGCAGAATTAAAGGAATACTATGAAAAGAATTTAAATGAATTTCAGACGCAGAAAGAAGTTTCTGCAAGGCATATACTTATACGGCCTGCCACTGATAAAACTAATCATGGACCGGCGTCAGGCACATCGGATATGAAGAAGGCAAAGGAAGAAGCAAGAAAAAAGACAGAGGAGATACTCTCATTGGCCAGAAAAGGCGAAGACTTTGCCGCACTTGCCAAAAAATATTCGGATGATAAGGCCTCAGGCATCCGAGGCGGCTCACTTGGTTATTTCAAACATGGAGAAATGGTAAAAACTTTTGAAGATGCAGCCTTTTCTCTTAAGAAAGGAGAGATAAGCGCCATAGTAGAAAGTGAATTTGGCTATCACATCATTAAGGTTGATGATGTAAAGGAAGCAAGGCTTATACCTTTTAAAGAGGCAAAGAATACAATAGAAGAAAACCTGAAAAAAGCAGGCGCTAAAAAATTGGCTCTGGATATGGCCTCTGAAATTCAAAAGGCTGTTACCTCTGGGAAAAAAGAGCTGAAGGATGAAGCTTTAAAGAAAAAACTTCAAGTGATAGAAACCGGGCCTTTCTCAGAAAGGGATGTAAAAATAGAACTTGCCAGAAACACAGAACTCAAAAAAACAGCCTTTTCTCTGAAGGCAGGCGAGATAGGCGGTGTTGTTAAAACTGAGAGCGGTGTTTATATTATAAAGATTCTGGACAGGAAAAACGAGCATGCACCAACCTATGAAGAGGCAGCAAGTTCTGTTAAAACTGCCCTTGCAAAAGAGAAGGTTAAGGAAAAGGCAAAAGAGGCTGCCGACGCTGTTTTTAAGAAGCTTAAACAAGGAGAGGATATTCAGAAGGTTGCCTTAAAAGAAGGTTATGTTATAGGCGAAAGCGGGTTTTTTGCAAAAGCCCAAGGTATTATACCAATTATCAACATAGATGTGGAAGATAAGGCAGATATATTCTCTCTGAGCAAAGGGTCTCCTTACTACAGCCAGCCTGTTCGCCAGGGTGAGAAATTTTATATATTAAAATTTAAAGAAGGCCAGGAAGCTCAACAGACTGAATTTGCGGCAAAAAAGGATGAAATCAAAAATAGCCTTCTTAAACAAAAACAGCAGGAGGCCCTGGATAAATGGTTAAATGAAATTCGCTCGAAGGCAAAGATAGAGATAAATCAGGGGTCAATGTAAGCTCATGGAATCAAGAGGTCAGAGGCAAGAAGCAAGAAAAATCTTGTCTCTTGCATATTAAATAATCGGAGTTTATTTCATGCGATTTTCTAAAATGTTTTTACCAACACTCAAAGAAGCCCCTTCTGATGCAGAGATTGTAAGCCATATGCTTATGATAAGGGCTGGCATGATAAGAAAGGTAGCGGCAGGCATCTACAACTATCTTCCCATGGGCCTCAAGGTAATCAGAAAGGTAGAAACTATAGTAAGGGAAGAGATGAATAAGGCCTGCGCTCAGGAGGTCTCCATGCCGATAGTTGTCCCCTCTGAACTATGGCAGGAGAGCGGCAGATGGGATATCTATGGCAAAGAACTTCTAAGGATAAAAGACCGTCATCAGAGAAACTTCTGTCTTGGTCCAACCCACGAAGAGGTTGTGACAGATATGCTCAGAAAAGAGGTCCGCTCTTACAAGGAACTCCCTCTAAACATTTATCAGATTCAGACAAAGTTCAGGGATGAGATAAGACCAAGGTTTGGCCTTATGCGCGGCAGAGAGTTTATCATGAAGGACGGCTACTCATTTCACGCAACAGAAGAGGATGCTGAAAGAGAATATCAGAACATGTACGACACATATTGCCGTATATTTGAAAGATGCGGACTTAAATTCAGGGCTGTAGAGGCAGAGACCGGTGCCATAGGCGGAAGGTTTTCTCACGAATTTATGGTGCTGGCAGATACTGGTGAAGATTCAATTGCAAGTTGTAACAAATGCAGTTATGCGGCAAATGTAGAAAGGGCGGAAACGAAAATACAGGAGGCGAGGGGGCGAGGGGGCGAGGGGGCAGAAAACAGAAAACTATTAGAAAAAGTTTCAACCCCGGGGAAAAAGAGTGTTGAGGATGTAAGCGGATTTCTCAAGACAACGCCGCAAAAGCTGATTAAGACCCTGATATATAATTCGGATAAAGGCGTAGTGGCAGCCCTTGTAAGGGGCGACTATGAACTCAATGAGGCAAAGTTGAAGAGACTGCTTGATGCGGAGTGGTTAAATCTAGCAGATGAAGAGACGGTAAGAAAAACCACCAATGCGCCATCTGGTTTTGCCGGACCGGTGGGATTAAAAAGCAGGAGTCAGGGGTCAGTGGTCAGGGGCCTGCCCCCGCAGTCCTTAAGCGGGGGTCAGGAAAATACAAACCTAAAAATATATGCAGACTACAGCGTTCAGACTATTGTAAATGGTATAACCGGCGCAAATGAGGCAGATGCCCATTTTATCAATGTGAATATTGACAGAGATTTTACCATAGACAGTTATGCTGATTTAAGGATAGTTGCAGATGGAGATTTAT
>JACRML010000086.1 GCA_016214995.1 Deltaproteobacteria bacterium | reverse complement strand
TACTTTCAGATATTGCCCAGAAAAAACTATTGTCAATCTTAAAACCTCTTACTTGTGAATATCCTACCCTGGGCGGCAGAAATCCTGTCTCTCTCTCTGTCTTTACAGGAAATATAAGATACGGAAAATAAAATACAGGAGATCTCTTGATATAGAAAAGGGTATTCCATGCAGTGAGATATTTGCCCAAGGTTACGTCAGCATCAGTCGAATAAAAACTCCACGCCGGGGATTCATCTGCCTCACAATCGCAGGTTGTAAAAATTCCTTTATGGGCTGAATAACTTTGGTTGCCTGTTTTCTTTATCTCCTCTCCGGTAACATGGAGATTCCCTTCTTTAAAAAACATCTTGCCGTTCATCACAACACCAACCTTGGTGTCTATATTAAGCTCAAGATTATCACCTTTTAATGTATTCCCGCCTTCATCTACAGCTTCCACATTCCCATAAGCTGTTGCATGCGATGCATTCATATCAACAGTCATCTTGTCTGCCCTGATAGATGATTTTCCCTGAACCATCAGCACATGCCCCTCAGCATAGTATGTATCTTTAGATTTATCATATGTTAGAGAGTCGGCCGTTATCTCAATTGGTTCATCTTTAGAAGATAATTTTTCGGTTTCCGCAAAAACATTTGTAAACAACAAACTGGAAAAAAACAGACAACAGGCAAAAAACAAGAGACAAGATTTTTTTCTTACTCTTTGCTTCTTGCTCCTTACTTCCTGCTTCCTGCTTCTTGCTTCCTGCTTCTGACCTTTCACCTTTCACCTTTCAACAAAAATTTTCTTGCCTCTCCAACGGTAAAAACAGAGCCGCTAACACATATCGTGTCATCAGCATTAGCCATAGACATAGCAACATGGCAGGCGTCTGCGACATCTTCAATGAGCATTATTTTTAATTTACGATTTAAGATTTTAGATTTACGATTATTCCCCTTTATTAAAGGGGGCAAGGGGGTTGTCCCCTCTATTCGTAATTCGTAATTCGTAATTCGTAATTCCATGATTTCTTGGTAAATCATTTCTAATGATGCAGCCCTATCTGTCTTTGGTCGGGTTAGTATCACGGTATTGGCCAATGGGACAAGCTTTGCCACTATACCTTTTATATCCTTGTCAGCCATTATGCCTATCACGAGTATTCTTTTGGATTTTCGATTTTCGATTTTCGAATTGTTATTTTTATTTTTCATTCGCAAATCGTAAATCGTAAATCGTAAATCCAAAAGCGCTTCCCTTAAAACCTCCGCTCCTGCTGGATTATGGGCACAATCTAAAACAATAAGCGGCCTTTCAGATAATATCTCAAGTCTCCCGGGCCAAAAGATATTCTGAAGCCCCTTTCTTACAGCAGATTCTGAAATGCGAAAACCCTTCCCCGATAGAAACATTCGGGGACAAGTTTCTTCCAAAACTTCCAATGCCGAAAGGGCGCAGGCTGCGTTGAGATGCTGATGCCTGCCCAAAAGGTTAAGCGTTAAATCCTGATAAAACCATCGCCTGCCTTTGAATTGAAAATAGAGGCAAGAGGCAAGAGGCAAGAGGCAATATTTTTTCTTGCTTCTTGCTTCTAACTTCTGGCTATCGTTTACAAAAAAATCCTTATTAAGCCTGTAAAACAGCGCTCCTTTTCTTTCACATTTATTTTTTAAAACCTTCAGTGCCGTAGGTTTTGTCTCTCCAGATATTAAGATACCGCCCTTCTTTATTATCCCTGCCTTTTCAAATGCTATATTACTTATTCTATTTCCAAGGATTGACTGATGGTCTTTTGCAATGTTTGTTATCACAGAAACCAGAGGCTTACCAACATTTGTAGCATCCAGCCTTCCGCCCAGCCCCACCTCCATTACAGCAATATCAACCCTTTCCTTCGCAAAATAGAGGAATGCCATGGCAGTTGTGAATTCAAAGAAGGTAGGGCTTGAAAGTTTTGAGTTTTGCTGACTCCTGGCTCCTGACTCCTGACTTCTGTATCTTATCATTTCCACCAACTCTGCTATTTTTCCATCGGGTATCTCCTTTCTATTGACCCTTATCCTCTCATTAAACCTAAAAAGATGCGGCGATGTATATAAACCAACTTTATAACCTGCCTTCATAAGAATAGACTCTATCATAGCGGAGGTAGAACCCTTTCCATTAGTTCCACCGATATGGATTATATTTAACTTATCCTGCGGATTATCCAGAGATTTTAAAATGGCCTTCATCCTTACAAGACCAAGATGGATTCCCAGCCTTTCAAGGCTGTACAGATATTCCATAGTTTTGTTATAAGGAGAAAGTGTTGGCATGGAATAGGAGGTTGGGAGTTATAAGTTCGGAGTTCGGAGTTGAGAGATAAAAAATAATTACTCCTATAGTCAGCGACATAAATTTGTAGTCTGCCGATTTATCGGCGATTTTAAAATACACCCGCGGGCACCCAACAGAAGGTTGGGGCGGACAAACTACCTCTACTTATTTTTATCGTCCACTATAACTACGAACTCACAACTCGGAAGTCAATGTGGAGAAAGCATCTTAAGAAGTTTTCCAAGAGTATCTTTCATATCTTTCCTTTCCACTATCATATCTATTACACCGTGCTCAAGGAGGTATTCTGCCTTTTGAAAACCCTCCGGCAGTTTTTGCCTTATGGTCTGTTCAATAACCCTTGGGCCGGCAAAACCTATGAGGGCCTTCGGCTCTGCAATGATGATATCTCCAAGCATGGCAAAACTTGCAGTAACACCGCCCATGGTCGGAT
>JACRML010000019.1 GCA_016214995.1 Deltaproteobacteria bacterium | reverse complement strand
GACCTTCCTGAAGATATCTATCCGAGAAGAAATCTCAGAAACCCCGGATATAATTATCATATGATGGGAATAAAGACTGACCTTATACGAACCGCCGTAGGATGCAATTACAGATGCAAATTTTGCTTTGAATATGGAAAGGATTTCGACGGCAAGTTTATACGCTGGCAGGGAAGATCTGCCAAAAGCCTGTTTAATGAGATGAAAGAGATTGACGCGCCAATTGTAGGGTGGGTTGATGATGATATGACTACCAGCATGAAGACATTGGAAGAGCTTTCCGACCTCTTACTTCAAAATAAAATCCGCAAGCTTTACATCGGAACCGGAAGAATAGACCATGTGCTCAAGAGCAATGTGGAAACCCTGAAAAAAATGGAAAGGGCTGGCTTTCTTGCATTAAGTTTCGGCGTTGAATCGCTTAAAATGGAAACACTTAAATTATATGGCAAGGGACAAACGCCTGAGAGCATAGAAAGGGCCATGCTCATGATGCAAAAAACAAATATTTTGTTAATATGCAATTTTATTTTTGGCTCTCCGGGTGAAACGGAACAAGACATGATGAATATGCTCTGGTTTGGACGAAGGTGGGATGCTGACACCCTGGTAACCAACAGATTTCGTATTCAGGAAGATTCTCCCATATACGACCTTGTCTACGATCCGCAAACAGGCAAGATAAGACCTGGCATGGAACGGATAGAGGGAGATGAGCTTTTAAGGATTAAGCATGCGGTTAAATTTGCCCAAAGGACGCCGCTGCGGATAATCTTAACAATCTTGAAGCTTTATCGCCATGAGGGCATGTTTATCGATCCGCTTTATCTGCTCTGCTCAGTTCTTGAAACCGTAACCAAACATACATGGCTTGAAAAGACCGTAGCTTTTCCGACATTACTGAGTCTGACAAAAAAAATTCTTATGTTTTCTTTTGTTCGTCAGTTCTTCAGATTAGCTGCCACTATAGCCACACCGCCATTGAAAACAATCAATTGGGTGGTTGAGTTTATAGACAAACATCTTGGTATTTCTACGGTTATCCTTCCAAGGTTATTTTTGTATCTTGACAAAAAGGTGTTTAGAAAACAGAAAATGAGGTCACAGGTGGCGGAAGGAAAGCGCATAGGCTAAAATAACTTTGCGCCTCTTGCAACTTTTATTATAACAACCTCATAAATAGATGCACATATAGAGCGTCAGAATAATAATGCAAACCAAGTTGCTATGACGACAAGAAGTGCAGCGTATCTTTACTGTCCGCCGCAACCAAGAGCTGACGGGCAACGCAGGTATGCGATAGTTATGACGCTCTGTATATAAGGTAAAGTTTCGAAATCTACAATACCATTCATCCTAATATTTGCAATATCCTTTCTGAAGGGAAAGATGCACCAAGACACGGTTAACTTGCTCTTACGCTCTAATCTCTATCAAAAATCTTTTAGCCCTGCAACCAAGTTCTGGCTGAACAAATTCAAACCTGTGAATCTCAAGCTTATTTTCAGCCATAACGGAAAACATATCCCTCAATCTGGAAACAGAATATATATAGATAATCCTTGCTTTTTCTGCTGCCAAATATCTGGAAATCTTTACAATCTCTGCCAAATCGCAGGTAAGCTCTACTTTGGCCTTTGCCTTCTCACTGCAAGGGCTTATCCTTTCTGAACCAGGTTTTCCATAGGGGGGATTGCTTATCACAACAGAAAAAGAATTTTCTTTGAAGAGGTTGTTATGAATAATGTCCCGCAAATCTCCTTGCGTTATCCGAATCCTTGATGAGAGGTTGTTTAATTCCACATTCCTCTTCGCAATATCCGCCAGGCCTTCCTGAATCTCAATACCGACGATTTTTTGAACCGATGATTTTTGTGCAAGGATGAGCGGGATTACACCTGAACCCGTGCCAAGATCTATAACTGAATCGGTAGATTTTAAAGGCAGGATAAAATCGGCGAGAAGTACAGAGTCAGCTGAAAATCTATAGCCATTTTTCTTCTGGATTATTTTATAGGAGTCAAGGTCGTCAATGGTTTCGTCAGGATTGATGGAAGACATCATAAGATTCAAGAAGTTCCCGTTCCCACGCAGAGCATGGTAACAAGTAATATCGCTGCTTACTCGTTACTGCCTACTGCTTACTGTTTCATAAACTACCTCACCCGTACCAATCGGATTTATTACCAGGCCCGATAAAAGTTTTGGATAAAAATATGTAGATTTCTGCGGCATTACCTGGCCTGAGCTTGCAACTGCCTTTACCTGCTCAATCCTAGTTGGGTTAAGAAGAAATGCCATTTGCCTTCCGTGCTTCTTCGCCTCTTCAACTGCATCATCCATTCCCTTAATATATATAAGGTTTGTCTGATTTTCCTGTGCTGAACTGCTTATACCAAGGATGTTGTTCAAGATAAGCGCATGAAGAACAGTCACATCAAGCGATTTAAACACATCAGGAATTGAGCTTCCAAACACCTTATCCATTGTATCTTTTTGCTTTAATGCAAGAGCAAAATACGAATCAATGCCGTTTATATAAAGGCCAAAACTGGGCAGCCTTACCCCCTTATCTTCCATACTTTTATAAAATTCTTTCCTAACCCTTGGCTCAACCTTGCCATTCCACTTAAATTCTTCAATATCAAAAAAGTTGGAGCAGTTTGCCAAGAATGTCTTTGATTTGAAATCAGGGATGCTGTGTATAATACGGTGAGTCGGCATTATTGTCATGCCCTCATCATCCATATTGGAGAAATACATCATCACATAGTTGAACAACTCATTTCCCGTATAATCCTTCATCCGTTCTCTCATCATATTTCTGTACTTCAGAGCAGTTTCATACCTGTGGTGGCCGTCTGCTATAAATAAAGGCGTGTCAGACATAGCTTCTACAACCTTTCTAATTGTTTCTGGTCTGTCAATCCTCCAGACCTTGCTCTCCACACCATCATCATCTGCAACATCAATAATGGGCGAACCATTTACACAACAATCCTCTAAAAGCCTGTTTATTATTTTATGCGGCTCGGAATACAGAGAAAATATACAGCTAAAATTTGCATTACATGCCTCCATGAGTTTTAGCCTGTCAGCCTTTGGGCCGGCAAGGGTCTTTTCATGCGGGTGTATACCTCCCTTGCCAAATTCCTCAAGCCTTGCCAGGGCTATAAAACCCTTTCTTACCCTTCTCCGGCCGTTGGGGGCAGATTTCAAATCTGTCCCTACTTTATAAACCTGAATATAATAGTATATGGCAGGTTTTTCGTCCCTGACAAGAACCTCTTCATCACGCCATTGCTTAAAATCTGCCGCAGCCCTTGAATATCTATCACTGGAAACCGTATCATCTGGAAAAGTTTTTCCCAGTATCAGCCTTATAATATTATGAGGATGCCTCTTGTAAAGCTCATCCTGAAACGCAGGAGATATTACATCATATGGCGGCGCCATAATCTTGTTCAAATCCCCCATCTTGTTTGGATTGTAAAGTATGCCTTTAAACGGTGCTATCTTTGCCATTCATGATCTCCTATGAAAGAATTAATTACACAGATTTTGAAATACGAGGACACAGATTAAAAACTGCTATTTTGCCTTAATCTGTGTAATCCGCCTTTATAATCGGTGTAATCTTTCATATCATCTCCTTTTAATAAATACAGGTTTAGGTTAAGAAAAATCTTTCTGAGCCTCAGCCTCAACCTTAACCTGTCTGTTAGCTGTATTCCTCCGGAAATCTTTTTGCCATTTCACCTTTTATGAATCTTTCTATCTCTTGAGCTGTAGAAAATGCAAGAGCTTTTTCCCCTATCTCTTTTGCCTCGGAATATTTTATAGACCTTATTACCTTTTTCACCTTCAGAATTGAAAGGGCATTCATGCTTAGCTGGTCCAGTCCAAGCCCCAGGAGTATCAAGGCATGTTCTGGTTCGCCCGCCATCTCCCCGCATACGCCGACAGCAATGCCGGAATTATGGGCAGCATCCACGATATGCTTTATAATCCTTAACACCGCCGGATGCAGCGGCTCATATAAATATGCCACATGTTCATTTACCCTGTCTATAGCAAGAGAATACTGAAGCAGATCGTTTGTGCCTATAGAAAAAAAGTCCACCTCTTTGGCAAGTATATCTGCAATAATGGCAGCAGATGGAACTTCTACCATTGCACCCACAAATATCTTTGGATTAAATGGAACGCCCTGAGTCCTCAGCTCTTCCTTAGCCTCTTCCATGATTACCTTTGCCTTTCTAAGTTCCTCAACTCCGGATATCATAGGAAACATTATTTTAAGATTACCAAATACACTGGCCCGGAGTATTCCTTTAAGCTGAGTTTTGAAAATATCAGGCTCCTTAAGGCAGAATCTTATTGCCCTTAAACCCATTGCAGGGTTCATTTCAGGCGCAAGTTCCATTTGTGAAAGAAACTTATCCCCGCCTATATCAAGAGTGCGAATAATTGTTGGGTGAGGCGAAACCTTTTCAACCACATCCTTATAGACTTTGAAATGCTCATCCTCGGTAGGAAGGTCTTTTCTGTTAAGATACAGGAACTCGGTTCTGTAAAGCCCAATACCGTCGGCCCCATGATCAAGGATGGAGGAAACCTCTTCCACCATCTCTATATTGCCCATAAGCCTTATTCTTCTGCCATCCTGCATCTCTGCCGGCAATTTTCTGTAGTGATGGAGTAATTTTTCGTAATCAGAATATTGTCCCCTTTTCTTTTCATATTCTTTGATAACCTTCTTAGAAGGATTTATTACTACAAGGCCGCTGGCGCCGTCTATAATAAGAGTATCTCCGGCATTAACCTTCTGGGTTATATTCTCCAGCCCCACAACCGCAGGTATTTCCAAAGACCTGGCCACAATGGCTGTATGGGAAGTTTTCCCGCCAATATCTGTCAAAAATCCAAGAATCTTGCCCTTCACCATCTGTGCGGTATCGGTAGGTGCCAGGTCATGGGCAACCACAATTACCTCTTCTTTTATCTCCGCAATAGCCTCATGTTTTTTCCCCATGAGATTTTTTAAGACACGGTCGCATATGTGGTCTATGTCAGAACCTCTTTCCCTTATATATTCATCATCTATACTATCAAAGAATTCTCTTATCTCTTTCATAACCATCCTGATGGCCCACTCTGCATTGACCTTTTCCTTCTTAATGATCTTTATAGTATCATCTATAAGCATCTTATCTTCCAGCATCATAATGTGCGCGTCAATGATACGGATATGTTCTTTGCCTTTTCCGTCCTTTAAAAGCTTGTTTCTTATCTTCAGCAGCTGGTCTTTTGACTCATGAACAGCATCTTTAAACCGTTTTGTCTCCGATGAGATATAGGTTGTATCTAAATAGCAATAGGCAGGCGTTTCCAAGCTGCCGCCATCTACAAGATATGCCCTGCCAATTTTTATACCGGGCGAAACACCTATGCCTTTTAATACTATGTCTGTTTTGGTTTGGTCTGTCATAGTGAAAATACAAATTCTAAATCCGAATTTCTAATTTCTAATGAAATGTCCAATGACTAAATTTCTAAATTTAGATTTCTGTCATTTGTATTTTATTAGGAATTAGGATTTAGATATTATGATTTCTTTCAATCATTCTTCTCCAAAATTTCCCTCTATCAGAGTCTGCAATGCCTGAATTGCCTCTTTTGCATCTCCCCCTTTTGCCTTAACTAAAATCTGAGAACCGCATGCAGCGGCAAGCATCATAATACCCATAATACTCTTTCCGCTTACCTCCTGGCTGTCTTTCTCTACAAAGATATCAGCGTTAAACTTGTTTGCCACTTGCACAAATTGTGCAGCTGCCCTTGCATGAAGGCCAAGCTTGTTGCTTATCGTGAAGGTTTTCCTGATATATGAATTCTCTCTGATATCCATATCAACCAATCCTCTGAAACATATTCATAACAATTAAAAATACAAACGCCGGTATAAACAATAAATATATCGCCAATGAAACCGATATCCCTTTTCTCAAGACACCTGATAGTAATATTGTTGGAATTACCATAAAAATTGCCATCAAAAATATCAGATAGATTCGATCAGGCTGCCCTTCAACCGTAGTATACTTGAACCACTTAAATACTACGATTGCCACAAGGATACCAAAAAACACTGTTGTAATAAGCCTAACCCTTAACGCCCACTCTGGCAGTTCTAATGACTTGATATATTCTACAACATCTTCACCTAGCCTATATCCATTACACAAGCCGAACCATCTCATCCACAGGTGAAAGATATTATACACAATCAAAAATACGACAGGACCCCAAAGACCCCATATAAGTGCAGATATTACTCCAAGAACCGAAGCAAGCGGCCTTATAGCGCCCCAAAAAAATGTATCGCCTATAGCGCCGTAGGGCCCGGTAAGGCTTTCTTTAAAATAAGAGATGTCTTTGGCATCACGTTTCCCACCCTTTACCTCCTCTTCCATTTTTATAACAGCGCCAAGAATAGGCGAGGCCATATAGGGATGGGCATTATAAAAAACCATGTGCCTTTTAAGAACCGCGCAGGCCTGATCATTATCCTTTTTATACATATCCCTGATAGCATGGGCTAAGCTTGCTGCAAATCCAAGACCCTGCATCTTTTCAAAACTCCAAGCCGACTGAATAAAAAAAGAATTCAAAAAGACTTTAAACATGGTAAATCCAGTTACACCACCTGTTGAAAGGTTAGATTTTTTTGGAAAATATGTTTCTATACTCACTTCCTCACCATAATAAAGCGCTGAAATTCTAGTGTAACCTGGTAAATCTGCCTATCATCCGATTATCACCGCAAGGAAAGCAGCAATAATGAAGGTTGTTGCTAAAAATACAGGCAGAGACTTACTGCTGTACCCCGCACTATAAACAGAAGAAAGACTTAAGATAACTGCAGCGCCGCATGCCAATGGCAAAGACATGACAACAACTGCAGGCAAGCTGGGCAATAAAAAATATATGAGTAAAATACCTGCAATAATTAAAACAAACATGGTTGTAAAGTTTAAAATAAAAAAGATGCCAAGCCCCTTCACATTATTTATTTCAGTACTCACAATAAATCCCCTATTTAAGCCTGCCAATGCGGCATTAAAAAACCGCGCATTCAGACTCCTCGCCGCAGCATCTACCCTTTTACAAATCATATCCATAGGAATTACTATGAGAATTGTAAAACCAATAATAAAAATTATATCTGCCCTGCCAAATTTCCATGGGAAAATATCAATGCCAGTTCCCATTAATGCCTTGTGCCCTATCAGCGAGACAGCTGTAATAAGCGCCGTCATTATTACCTCATGGGGCGGTATATGGCCGCCTATAGGCAGTTCGCCAATCCAGAGAAGCTCCAATACTCCCCCTATTACCAGCCCTGTCATAGCATCGCCCAACATATAACCAATGACAGGCGCCGTAACAATAGGCCTTGATATCATTATCTGTAAAGCAGCAGTCCTATCAAGGGAAAGGACCCCGCCGACAACAGCAGACAGAAAAGACTGCCAGATAATATCAGCCAATATTCCTCCTCTACAAGGAAATAGAAATCAGAAAATAGTTTTTCTCATTCCTTATTCCTCATTTCTCTTTCCTTAATAGCAAAAGGTCTATCCGACGGCACACCCCTTATATCCAGTTCAATCCCCATGTCCAAAAAGTTGTGCAATATATCCTCGTCCTCTTTATCAACATACACAGACGGGGTAAGCTTCTTACCTTTCCCGTTGTGATGGATATTCCCGATATTAAGATGAGAAAACCTGAAACCATTCTTATACGCTTGCATTATATCCTTCAGGGTAGAAAATATTATAATTACCCTTTCCGTGTTCATATTACCTGACTCTATATCTTCCAGCGACTCTTCTATGCCCTCCACCTTTATTGTCAGTGCCTTCGATGTGCAAGACTCCAAGGCAATCCTTTGTATGCGGTTTTTTTTAGCTTCGTCGCTGGCAACTACAACGCATGTTGCCCTGCAAAAAGGCGCCCATGCCTCTACTATCTGACCGTGAACCAACCTATCATCTACTCTGACTAATACAATGCTCATAATAAAAAACAGGCTATAGGTTATGGGCTATGGGCTATAGTTTTTTCCATTACCTATTGCCTCTAGCCCATAGCCTGTTTTATTTAGTCTTTTCCTTTCAACACCTCGCTTGCCAATACAATGCTTTTCTGCCCATGCTCCTTCAAAAACACTGCCAGTTCAGAAAGCGTCTTGTCTGTTCTATGGCTGGCAAACTTCATGAGCATCGGCAGGTTCACGCCTGTCAATATCTCTACCTTGCCGGCTTCCAGAAATGAAAGACCTATATTTGACGGTGTGCCTCCAAACATATCAGTCATGATTATAATGCCGTCTTTTTTATCCATTGTTTTGATAGCATTAGAGATCGCATCGCTAATACATTTTGCACTATCACAGGCATCAATAGAAATATATCTTATATTATCAAGTTTGCCTGTTATGGCCTCGGCTGTGGTAACAAAGGCCTCTGCCAGTTTTCCATGAGTTATTATTATTGCACCAATCATAAATAAATAATGTTAACTGTGAAGTGTACAGTGTGAAGTGTCAACTATTTACAGTTCCCAGTTTACTGTTTATCTATATCCCTGTGTCTTTTCTTAAGAACACACCTTTCCCACAAAATTTTATCTGCAAGAAAATCAACAATGGCAACAGACCTGTGTTTGCCGCCAGTGCAGCCAATAGCAATTGTGAGGTAGGTCTTGCCTTCCTTCCAGTAGCTGGGAATAAGAAAAGCAAGAAGATTGTCAAATCTCGCAAGAAACTCTTTTGTCTCTTCTTTATTTAAAACAAATTCCTTAACCCTGCTGTCCCTCCCATCTAAATCCTTAAGATCTTCTACAAAATATGGATTGGGTAAAAACCTGACATCCATTATTACATCCGCATCTGACGGAATGCCATATCTGTAGCTGAATGAAACAAGATAGACAACCATCTTCTCATGTTGTGTCGGACCTGAAAAATAATCTTTTATAATCTCCTTCAATTGATGCGCATTACAATCCGAGGTATCTATAATTTTGCTGGCTGACATTTTTAACGCAGCCAGCATTCCCCGCTCTCTCTTTATCCCTTGCAAAGAACTGTCTCCTTCTGCAAGCGGATGCCTTCGCCTTGTCTCGCTAAACCGCCTCAGAAGCTTATCGTCAGATGCCTCCAAATATATAAGTTCCACATTGTAGCCGCTGCCTCTCATCATATTCAACACAGATGGAAATTCTTTCAGGAATTCCCTCTCTCTCACATCTACAACAACTGCCACCTTTGTTATTTCCGCAGATTGACTTGAGAGTTCCATAAACTTCGGCAAAAAAACAACAGGAAGATTGTCAACACAGAAAAAGTTCAAATCCTCCAGAACCTTGATGGCTGTACTTTTACCAGAGCCTGATGGGCCGCTAATGATGACAAGGCGAACTTTTTCCATGGCTAAAAAAGGAATCAGTAAAAAATAGTTTTTCTCTTTCCTGTTTTCCTATTTCCTGCTTATTTATTCATGACTGCTTACTGTTTTTTGATTGCCATATCCAGATTCTTCTTAAACTCCAGCGCTGAATGATAGCCCATTATTTTCAAAAGCTGATTCCTTGCTGCAATCTCAACGATTGTAGCAACACTCCTGCCGGGGCTGACAGGGATCCGATGGAAAGGCAGCTTTACACCCAGTATTTCATGCAGCCCCTCTTCAAAACCAAGCCTGTCGTATTCTTCATCCGGATTCCACTGTGTCAGTTCCACTACAACATCCATCTGTTTCTTTTCCCTTATGGCAGTTATGCCAAACAGGTCTTTCACATTTACAATACCAAGCCCCCTGACCTCCATGTGATATTTTATGATATCGGACGCTATGCCAAATAGGGTAGTCGGAGACATCCTCTTTATTATTACCGCATCATCCGCAATAAGTCTGTAGCCTCTTGTAATAAGGTCTAATGCGCACTCGCTTTTACCAATACCGCTCTTCCCAAGGATTAATACCCCCACACCCAGAATATCAACAAATACGCCATGCATGGTTGTCATGGGAGCCAACCGTTCTTCAAGATATTTGGTAAACCGTTCAATAAAGAGAGATGTGGTAAGGTGCGTGGTTAAAAGCGGGGTCTTTTTTTTCTCCGCAAGGGTAAGCAAAAAAGCAGGTGGTTTTTGTCTCTTGGTAACTATAAAGCATGGTGCATCTACCTTCTTCAACAGTTTAAGTGTTAGTTTGAGTTTATCCGGAGACAGGCTGTTTAGATAATCCACCTCAGCCTTACCAAATATTTGTATCCTTTCCGGATGAAGTTTTTCCAGAAGACCTGTAAGCAGCAGACCTGGTTTCTGAATGCGGGATGTGTTTATCTTATTTGAAAGGCCGTTTACCCCCGCCGCAAGTTTAAGCCCGAATCTTTCTGCCGCTTCCTTTAAGAGTTCACCTACTGAGATGGTTGCCATATTTATTTGATTGCCGTAAGAAATCAATGTTTATTTTTGGATGATTGTATCCGCTTTAAAATTTTCTGTCCTCTTCAATTATTATGTCATATATCTCCTCCCGAGTTGATGCCGCCATAAGTTTATCTCTAAACACGGCATCTTTCAGAAGGCGTGATATTCTTGCTAAAATCTTGAGGTGTGTAGTAGTGGAATCTTCCGGCGCTGCTATCAAAAAGAACAGATGGGCAGGCTTTTCATCCAAGGCTTGAAATTCTATTCCTGATATGCTCCTGCCAAAAAAGATAATAATGCTGTTCAGACCTTTGAGCCTCGCATGAGGAATTGCAACGCCATAGCCGATACCGGTACTACCAAGCCTTTCCCTTTCAAGAATCACCTCCAAAAGCCTCTCTTTGTTAAAACCGCCAACCCTAAAGGTAAGCTCTTCCACCATCTCTTCAAGCGCTTCACGCTTATCCCTTCCCTTTAGGTCTGGTATTATGCAATCCCGATTCAGGATATCAATAAGTCTCATTTAAGTTGCCAGTTATCAGTTTGCCGGTTGCAATTATCGCTTTTGTTTTCCTAATGACTGATTACTGCTCACTGATAGCTGTTTTTTACCTCTGCCCGGTATCTATCAGACCGTAGTTACCGTCTCTCCTTCTATAGAGAACATTTATATTGTTAGAGGCAGCATCGGTAAAAACCATGAAATCATTATTCAGCAAATCTATCTGCATAACAGCCTCGTCTATGGACATAGGCTTTATAAAGAAATTCTCAGTCTTTATTATCTTTGGTTCGGCGGTTTCACCCAAGCCCTCGGATGAAAGGATATTAAGTTTTGCATTTAATGGCTTGGCGCTGCTGCTTATCTTATGGCTTTTTATCTTTTCTTTATATTTCTTTACCTGCTTCTCCATCTTATCCATAACCTTGTCTATGGCAGAATAAAGGTCTTCGGTCTGCTCCTCCCCTTTTATTGTTGCCCCATTTGCTATAATCGTAATATCAGCAATATGCCTGAATTTTTCTACTGATAAAACCCAGTGCACTTCAATAGGCTCGCCGAGATACTTCCTTACACGTTCCGCTTTTTCTATTGCATAATTCCTCAGTGCATCAGATGAATCAATATGTCTAAACATAACTGTGATATTCATCCTTAATATCCTCCTTCCCCTGCTTTAGACACACAGGGACATGAATTTAGGTGATTAGTTGGTTGGAGATTAGTGAATCAGGAAAAGTAATTTTTTAATTTGCCATATCGTTAAAATTAAAACAATCTTTTCCTTTTGCTGGTCGGCAGTATACCCATAGCCTCTCTATATTTTGTTATCGTTCGCCTAGCAATATCTATACCTGAGCTTCTTAATATCTCCAATATCTTTTGGTCGGAGAACGGCTTGGTTGCATCTTCCGCTGCATATATATTTTTAATTTTTTCCATAATACTTTTTGATGACATATCCGTGCTGTCGTTTGTATTTATCTTTGAGCTGAAGAAATATTTCAGCTCAAAGATACCATGTGGTGTATGCGCATATTTATTTGAAGTAACCCTGCTTATAGTAGATTCATGCATGTCTATATCTGCCGCCACATCTCTCAAGATAAGAGGCTTTAAAAAACAGGCTCCGTTATCAAAAAACTCTCTTTGAAATTTTACAATGCTTTGAGCAACCTTGTATATAGTACACTGCCTCTGATGAATACTTTGTATCAACCACCTGGCTGAACGGAGTCTCTCCTGTACATATGCCTTTGCTGCATCTGTCCCTTTACCGTTTTTAGCAATCAATGCCTTATAATAAGGACTTATCTTCAGTTTTGGAAGACCGTTTTCATTAAGCAGTATTGAATAATCTCCGCTAACTTTCTGTATGTATATATCAGGGACTATCACAATGGATTCGGACTGCCCATAGGTACTGCCGGGGCGGGGGCACAACCGCATAATAATCTTTACTGCCTCCACAACCCTATCTATCGGAATCTTTAAGGCAGCCACTATAGCCTTATAATTCTTCTTTTCAAGATTATTAAGATGCCGGCTGATTATTTCTTCAACAACTTGTGTTTTGCATTCAAGAAATTCAGCCTGTATTAAAAGACATTCTTTCAAGGTTCTTGAACCAACACCTACAGGGTCAAACTGCTGTACCTTCTTAATAACTTCTTCAACCACTTCCTCTCTCGCATCAGACGCTTTTGCTATTTCCTGTGTTATCGACTTTAAATAAATTGCTTCATCTCCATTATTTCCATCAAACCTTAAATAACCGTCTTCGTCGATATTTCCTATTATAAACTCTCCAACCCGGGTTTCTTCTTCAGTGAACGGAGAAAGATGAAGCTGCCACATCAGGTGCTCTGTTAATGTTGGTTTTTTAGTAAGCGCGGCCTCTAATGACGATTCCTCTGCCTCTTCCGATACAAAACTGACGCCCAA
Organism: Deltaproteobacteria bacterium; assembly: GCA_016214995.1. Classification (GTDB taxonomy): domain Bacteria; phylum Desulfobacterota; class GWC2-55-46; order UBA9637; family UBA9637; genus JACRNJ01. The sequence continues at coordinate 9,894 of JACRML010000019.1, read as the reverse complement.
AGGTCTTCTTTCATAACAATTTTCCAGATATGCCTCCCAATCTATCTCCTTTTCTTCATCTTTTTTGGCAGAAACTGCATTTGCATCATCCGCGCTTCTCTCTTCTTCCAATACTGGATTGCACTCCAGCTCTTCCCGTACCGTTTCTACAAGCTCCAATCTCGAAAGCTGGAGAAGTTTTATAGCCATCTGCAGCTGCGGCGACATTACCAACTGCTGAGATAGTTTTATGTCTTGTCTTAATTCGTGCGCCATAGTTTTCCAAAGGTTAAGAGGCTAATAGATTAAGAGGTCTTATCTTTTTATCCCTTGACCTCTTTACCTTTTTATCTCTTCACCTGCGAACCTCTCTCCCAGATATGCCTCTCTTGCTTTTTTGCTTTCCATTATCTCTTGAGGCGTTCCTTGTTCTATTATCTTTCCTTGGTCTATAATATAAGCCCTATCGCATATACCAAGCGTCTCCCGCCAATTATGGTCTGTCAGCAAAATACCTATCCCCTTGCTCTTCAGCTTGATTATTATATCCTGAATATCAGCTACTGCTATAGGGTCTATACCGGCAAACGGCTCATCCAATAATATGAAAGACGGAGAATTAACCAGAGACCTTGCTATCTCTACCCTCCGCCTTTCGCCGCCGGAAAGGGCATATGCCTTGCTGTTCTCCAGATGGGCAATGCCAAGTTCATCAAGAAGCCCTTTGACTCTTTGCTCTTCTTCCTCTTTGGGGAGTTCAAGAAATTCAATAACTGCCATAATATTTTCTTTTACCGTAAGTTTCCTGAAAACAGACGGCTCCTGCGGAAGATAACTTACACCTTTCCTCGCCCTCTTATACATCGGAAGATTTGTAATATCCTCATCCCCTAAGCATACCTTCCCGTCCTCTGGCCCAATAAGGCCTACCACCATATAAAATATAGTTGTCTTGCCGGCGCCATTCGGCCCCAAAAGCCCTACCACCTCTCCCTGCCCTACTGTCAAAGCTGCTCCAGCTACTACCTTCCTGCCCTTAAAAGATTTCACAAGGTTCTCGGTTTTAAGCTGCATTATTTGCATTTTACCTTTGTTTTATCGTCTTTCGGGTGCACAACTGCCCTTACTCTATTATTACCTCCGCCTTCTACCAAACTTTTATCCTCATCCAGAAAGATTGTTATCTTATCTCCTTTAACCACATCGCAATCCTGCTCTACCTGTGGATTGCCTGTAAGCACTACCACTCTGGTCTCTCTATTGTAAACCGCCTTCTCACCGGTTGCCACCTTGTTTAACTGAACCATCTTAACATCACCTATTGCTACCATTTCCTTTATCTCCTGGCCCTCAGCATAATAGATATACAGCTCCCTTGAATAAAGAGTATAGTCTTTCTGCTGGGCAATTACATCACCTTTAAATATAACCACGTTCTCCTTCTTTCTGGCCTCCATGTTGTTTGATGTAATTGTTATTGGCTGATTGGAGTCAACAACGAACTTATCTTCAGCAAAACTCAAACCAGTATGCAGCAAGCTGTGAACAGTGAACAGTAAGAAAGACAGTAAACAGTAAGAAGTACGCAGCAGAATGATTTGCGATTTGCGATTTATGATTTGCGATTTTAAATTCGTAATGCGAAAGTCGAAAATCGAAATTATTTTCTGACCCCCGACCCCTGACCCCTGACCCCTGTTTCTATATCGCCGCATCTTTCAATACTGTCCTGACATTTGCCAGTACAGAAGCCCTTTCTGTTACCATATCTGCTAAAAATCCAACACCATCAATCCTGATATTGGGTCCTGTAAAGACCACTTTATCCTTTGTGCTTATCTGTTTTACTATGGCCGTATATTTCAGCGAATCAGTTTTCAGTTGATAACCATCTGCTGAGGTAACAACCACATTTCCAAAAATATCCATATCTTTAGTATCGTTTCTTAGTTTGCCTGTTTTTCCTTCCAATGTATAGTTGATACCATTCTCTGAATAAAAGACAACCTTAACATTCTCAAAAACTGTCAGGTTGTCGCTTTTAAAATATTGGGCTGAATCTGCCTCAAGCTCCCATTCCTTTTGGCCGTCTCTGCTCTCTGCATATCTGGCCTTCTCAATTCTGATATCGGCAGGAGAAGACTTTGCCACCGCACCGCTCAAACCTTTATGCATAGTAGAATTTATATAGAGGGCTACCCCTATGACCGACACGGCTGAAATCAAAAATATGGCCAGAATTAGTTTAATCTTAGGTTTCATAGCAAGAATTATACCATTCTCATTAAATATGTAAAGATTTTTAATAACGCGGCCTTTCAATAATACGAAAAGCTCTCCCAGTTTATCCCTTCTTTTTTATGGCGAAGCATGGTGGGGTGTTACTAAAGCGTTCTTAAAAACGCCTCGACCACCTTCGGGTCAAATTGGATCCCTGAAAATCGTTTTAACTCCTCTATGGCCATTTCCTTACCCGGCGTTTCTCTATAAGGCCTTTCGGCTATCATGGAATCAAAAGCATCCGCAACAGATAGAATCCTCGCCTGAAGCGGTATCTCATCTCCCTTAAGGCCGTCAGGGTATCCCTTGCCGTCGTAACTTTCGTGGTGCCCCCTGATCCATGGGATTATGCCGGCAAGCTGTTTTATCGGCGAAAGCACATCCGCACCTTTCCCGGGATGCCTCTTTACTATCTCATATTCATCATCCGTCAATGGCCCTGTCTTATCTAGGATTCCATCATAGATGCCTATCTTGCCTATATCATGGAGGAGCCCGGCAATACTCAGCCTCTCCAGTTCATCATCGGGGAGGCCCATGGTTCTTCCTATCCTTATGGCGTACTCTGTAACCCTTTCAGAGTGCCCCTTTGTCCATGGGGACTTTGCCTCTATTGCCGAAGAGAGGCTCACCATGGCAGCCATGAAGAGTTCATGGAGATGTTCATCTGCCTTCCTCGCCTCTGTAATATCCTCAAGAATGTGCAAGGAATAAAGGTACTTTCCATAGGCATCCCTGACGAGATAAAATTTTGTATTATATATTTTATCGATAGCAGGCAGGGAAATCTCCTCTTCTCCTTCTTCCTGCATCTCCAATACTTTCAAACATCCCTTCATCGCCCCATCCATCTTTGGGAAGACCTCATAGTAGGGTCTGCCAATAATCTCATGGAAAGTACCAGCAGCCTTTGAATATGCCCTGTTGCACCTGATGATCTTGAACTCTTTGTCATGGATAAACAAAGGGTCCGAGATGGCGTCAAATGTCGCCTCCCATTCTTTCTTCGCCCTTTCTATTGTATGATAATTCTTCTTGAGGTTTTCTGTCATTTTGTTAAAAGCAGTTGATAGCTGCTCAATCTCATCTCCTGTAGAAATATTAATCCTGTAATCGAGATTGCCTTCGCCGATAATCTCGGTCCCTCTGTGTAACTTATGGATTGGGTCTGTGAATTTCCCGGCGATAAATACAGCAGCCGCTCCGCCGAGGAACATTGCTATTAATCCTGCAAAGAGGACGAGGTTCTTTGCCCTTGCCACCTTTGCCTGCATATCGGTTAGAGAAAAGCCTATCCTTACTGCGCCCCATTTCTTTCCAGCAATCATGAGAGGCGCTGTAACATCAATGGCATCAGAGCCAACGGTCTGCATCAGGAAGTTAGTTGCTATAGCAGCTTTAACGCTTACAGGGTCATCCGGCATTTTTCCTTCAAACTCAGGTTCTGTGTGGGCAAGCACACTGCTATTTTCATCGAGGATGATTGAGTAGATTACATGTTCACCTTTAGAGATGTTGTCCACAAACCACCTGAGTGCAGCATAATCCCTGAGGATAATGGCATTGGCGCTGTTAAGGGCAAAGGCCTTTGAGAGGCTTTCAAAATGTTCATTGTTCGCCTCACGGATGTGGTCTTCCGCAAGCTTTGAAGTAAAGAGGATGAACACCACTCCAAGGGAGGCAATCAGGAGAATATATATAAGGGGTAGCTTGATACGGAGCTTCATCTGAGCATTCTCTCCAGATTCCTGAAGTCTCCTGTCCCTGTCAATATATATCTGTCAAAGCCTGCCTCTTTCAGGGCCTTTCCGCCTTCTTCATATTTGTCCATATTTATAAGGGCTTGTTTGATCTTTTCTGAGAGGATGGAATCAAAGTTGTTTCTAACAACGATGGTTCTGTCAGGAAATTTTGCAGATGATAGATGGAGAATCTCCATTTCCTTCTTAATCCTCGGATTTTCTTTTTCGAGTTTGGAATATACATCGTCCTTCGCTGAACCGCCATCCGCCTTTTTATTAAGGACCATCAGGATAGCGGCATCATGCTTCCCGGCAAAGACCACCTCTTTAAAGAACTTATCGGCATTATATCCTTTTTCTTTGAGAAGATACCTTGGATAGACATAGCCCGCAGAGGTTCCTCTGTCAATATAAACGAAGACCTTTCCCTTCAGGCCGTAGATATCTTTTATGCCGCTATCCTTTCTCACAAAGACCACACCTTCGTATGTGGAGTCACCTTCTCTTTCCGGTCTGGCCAATGGGACAACCCCTATGTCCTTTATTGCCCTGTAGCATATAAAGCTACCCATGATGGCTGCATCAATCTCATTATTTCGCATCTTCTCAATGACCGTTTCATAGTCCTTCTGGGGCATGAGTTGCGCATTGATGTTTAATCGTCTGTTCAGATAATCAGCGATAGGCTGGTACTGCTTGATTGTCTCTGTTATGGTCATGGCAGGGACAACGCCGATGCGGACCAAAGGCAACCCCTCCTGCGATTCTCCTTTTCCAGCCAACAAAAAGGCAACGAGGATGGTATAGACAAGTGGAATTTTAGTGCGGAGTTTCATCTGAGCATCCTATCTTCAAGGCTTAGTTTTTCAATGCCCATCTTTCCAACAGGATAACCCTTGCATTATTTTAAACTCTGGCGCCCTTATACCAATACGTCACCCAAAAATAGATTTAATTTTTACGGCGCCAGATAAAGACGGCGATTATCAGATTTATTTCTTCTTGTAATTAGTCAAAATATCTTGCCGTTACTTCGGCCCATTTGCCCTGCGCCTTGAGTATCAGCTCGCATACTTCGCGGACTGCGCCGCATCCACCGCTTCTTATCGTTATATAATTCACATATTTCTTTACATCCTTCACTGCATCTTTAACAGCTACGGCAAAACCAACCCGGCGCAAGAGCGGTATATCAACGAGTTCATCGCCGATATAGGCAGTTTCTTGAGAAGATAATCGTCTCTTCTTCAATATATCTTCAAATGCAATAACCTTATCCATAGCCTTCTGATATACCATTTCTACGCCGAGGTTTTTTGCACGGTGAAGCACCACATTGGACTCCCTTGCCGTAATTATCGCTACATCTATGCCTGCCCGCATCAGGAGTTTTATGCCGTGGCCGTCCTTTACATCAAACATCTTTGTCTCTCTTCCGGCATCATCATAGATAATTCTGCCGTCGGTCATAACACCGTCCACATCAAGACAAAGAAGCTTTATGGCCACTATCTTTTTTATGAGAGTTGGAGATAGTTTTTTAGTCATGGCTTTCTCTGACACTCTGACTCTTTGACTCTCTGACACTTAAATCGATTCTACCTTAACTTTAAAACCTGCTTCAAAACCTTTGTCCATTGATATATCCCAGAAAAATAAAAGACACGAGCCCTGAAATATCCTTTCAAAGCCAGCCTCTGATATGGAAACTGTCTCTACAGGGAATCTCCACATAGAGGTATCCTTATCAAAACTGAAAGACACCCTAATCTTTGTCCATTTATCTACCAAACCTATCTGTCTGATGCCAGTAAGCTCTCCTAAACTATCAAGCCCTTTGTCTTTTGCTGTAATATCATAGAAGCCGTTCATGCCATCACAACACGGCAAAATGAGATTAAATTCAACGCCGAACCGTAGAGGCAGTTTGGAGTTGGGAGTTCGGAGTTCGGAGTCTTGAGTCGTAGAAGTTGAGGGGTTGAGAAGTTGAGAAGTCGAGAGTTTTTTCTCATCGTCTGAACTTCTCATCTTCTCATCTTCTTTCTTTACCACGCGATATTTTACATCTATCTCATCATCTTTTATAAATATCCTTTTCTCAACCTTTACACGTTGACCCATGAGATTTCCATCCCTGCTTAAAACAACTCCATTGTTTTCCTCCTGACTCCTCTTATCATACGACTTGTGAAAGAAATCCCCCAGTTCCTCATATCTCGATGTCCTGAACGCATCCAAAGTCTCTTCTTTTTTTAAAAAATGGTCTACCAGCGATGCCCTTTGTTGCCTGTCAAAGAAGAGATAATTTTCCAGACCTTCTTCCTTTGATGCTGTTAAATCATGGATGCTTTTTGTCTCGCCTGAACCTTGTTTTTCTCCTTGGAGTTTTACTTTGTAATGATAACCCTCTTCCCATCTGGAAAGCGTATTGCAAACATTTACAGCCTTTGGCCTGTAATCCAACTCTACGATAGACCCCCCGTTATGAGGGCTGAAAAATAAATTGAGTTTAGGTGTTCTAACAAGAATTTCGTTGAAGGTATCGGCATCAAAATCTGCCTCTTGAACCATAGGTGTTAGGTTAGACATATTTTCCGCCTTAATCAAATTCTCGTAAACGCTCCTCCGAAGGTGCGGCAGATAAAGCCCTCCAAACACGCCATGCCAGTATGCATCATTGCACTGGGCCATGTATAAATAAGTTCGGAGTTGGGAGTTGGGAGTTGGGAGTTTAGATTCTAATTCCGCAATCCGCAATCCGCAATCCGCAATTTCTTCACTCACCATCAGCATCCTCTTATGCATCCAGTTTGCCTCTGGATATTTGGCAAAGAAATTCCTCCAGAAACCCCCTTGCAGAAATCTTCTTATCCTGTCTCCATCCGGCCATACCTTAACTTCGTTAATCAGGTTTGTATATGTCCCGGATGCCTCGGCAGGCAATGCCCATTCACCCATCTCCATATAAGATGTCGTCGGCAGGTAGACCCTTCCAATCGGTTCGTTGCTGTCTATATATTCAGAAAAGGTTACCGGCCTTATAATATCTTTATTCGCCTCAATTGCTTCAAGAAACTTCTTTAACCACCCTTCTTTGTGTACCCATTGATGCGTGCCTGGCCATGTGCCAAATTTTTCGCCATCATCAGCAAAGACCGCCGCAGGATTCCGGCCAAGAGACTCAACCCATCTGATATTCTCAATAAATTTATCAACCGCCTCAAAAGGTATGATATACCTGAGCCGTTCGCTGCCCGGGAAAACCTTCAGACTAACTCCCAAATCTTCTGTTATGTAATAGCCCGCCAATTGTTCCTTTTTGAGCCCTGCCTTTACAAAGTGGTAGTCATCTACAACTACATATTCAATGCCTGCCTCTTTGAGATAACGGGGAAGATGCGGCTCCCATATCCTTTCTGCAAGCCACATTCCTCTGGGCCTTTTGCCAAAAAGTTCTTCAAGTTTATCCGACATCATCTGTATCTGGCCAATCCTGTCCTGGGGCGGTATGACGGCCAGTATGGGTTCATAATATCCGCCACCCATCATCTCCACCTGCCCCCTTCTTATCATCTCTTGAAGCATCTCAATATATTCCTTATGATTTTCCAAGAGCCAGTCAAGGAGATAACCAGTTATATGAAAAGAAAGTCTTATAGATGGGTGTTTGCAGAGGGCCTTCAGGAACGGGAGATAGGCATTTTTATAGCTTTCTTCAATTACATCTTCAAAATTGCCTACGGGCTGATGATTGTGTATGCAGAAGATAAAGTTTGGCATTATTCTTCCTCTTTGGGCGCCTCTTCCCCCAGCGCCTCGAAAATTGTCTTCCTTATTTCTTTGAGCCTTTCCTTATAATATATCTTCTGGCCAAATATGTCCTTTACATAGAATATATCCGCTGCTGCATCCCCTTTTGTGGCTATCTTTGCGATATGAATATAGAGGCCGAGCTTTGAAAGGGCGCTTGTTATTGTGTATAAAAGTCCAATCCTGTCCTGCGTATGAATGTCAATGACAGTGAAGGCATCTGATACCTCATTATCCACATCTACCCGCGTATGCACCCTGGGTTTTGCCTTCTTGTCAAGGATGGAAGGCCCCCGCCGCAATACAAGCCTTTCCACAGGGGTCTTTCCGGTCAACGCCTCTGTCAAATCCCTTTCCACATTTGACCATTTCCTCTCATCGGTAATAATCTCTCCAATGTGGCTGTTTACCTGAAGAATATCCAGAACAATGCCGTTTTTCAACGTGTTTATCTGTGCGCCAAGGATATTTATACTATTGGCGGCCATAACGCCTGTTATTTTGGAAAACAGGCCGTGAACATCCAGTGTGCATATAATAACCTCTGTATACTGCCTCTCAAGATTTTGTTTCACCAGCAGTATGTAGGGCTTATCGCCCAATTGCTGAACAATCTTTATATGTTCGGCAATTACCTCTGCGGAGTTTGACAAAAAATACCGATGGGGAAGGAGCTGAAAATAATCATCTACTATTTCATGGGAGATTTCCCCTTGCAATAATTCTGCAACGGTCTTCATAATCTTTTGAAGTTTTGCCTTTGCCTCTTCTATCTCAAATGTGCCTCTTTCAATTACTGTTACTGCCTTAAAATAGAGTTCCTGAAAAAGCGCCCCTTTCCAATGGCTCCAGACCTCCGGCCCAACTGCTCTTACATCAGAAAAGGTAAGGAGATAGAGCAGATTAAGCCTTTCCATATCTCCGACCGTCTTTGCAAAGTCTATGATGAGCTTCTCGTCATGCAGGTCTCTGTACTGTGCAGTATCAGCAAGGATAAGATGGTTTTTTACCAGAAATTTTACTGTTGCAGCATCTTCTTCAGAAAGCCCCAGACGCCCGCATATTTTTGGAATAAGCTCAGCGCCCTTTTCTGCATGGCCTTTGCCCATGGACTTTCCAATATCATGGAGCAATACGCTCAGAACAATGAGCTCCGGCCGCTTCACCTCTTCCAGAATTTCTGCAAGCAGAAAGAAAACCTTTTTGTATTCTGCGCTGCGCAGTCTTTCCAATTCCCTCACGGCAAACAAAGAATGAATATCCACGGTATAGATATGATACATGTCATGCTGCACCCTGCATGTAATATCTCCAAATTCAGGCATGTATCTTTCTAAAACCCTTAACCTGTGCATCTCCTGCAGCGTTTCAAACGCCGCACCGCTTTTCAGGATATTCAAAAAAGACTGCCCCGCCTCTATGGAATTTATAAAATTTTCATCAACCCTGAAACGGTTTTTTATAATCCGTTCCCTTGTAAAATTATCCAACTCAACATTGAATTTTGCGCCATATTCAAATACCCGCATTATGCTTGCCGGCGAATCTTCAAATACATTTTCATTTGACAACGTTAATGACCCATCGCAGATTTTAAAATCTTTATCAATATCCTTTTCTGTTTTACACCGCGGCGGTAAAGGCACAGCCTGACCATAAACACACCTGTTTGTTATAAGGGAAGAAAAGTAGCTTATATTAGATGCATGGCGGTAATATTGATGCATAAACTTTTCAACTGCAAGCGAATCTTTTGTATCCTCAAAGCCAAAAAACCTTGCAATCCTTTCCTGATGGTCAAAGGTTAGCTGGTCTGTCTTTTTTTTGCCTTCAAAATGCAGCTCATTTCTAACCCTGAGTAAAAAATCTATGGATGTCTTAAGCCTGGCTGCTGCATCGCGCAGCAAAAATCCTTTCTCTGCCAGCATATCCATGCTGTCAATGCCATGTTTTGCCTTTGCCACCCACAAGGCAGTATGCATATCCCTTAAGCCGCCTTCGCCTTCCTTCACATTCGGCTCAAGCATATACACAGAGCCGCCGTATTTTGCCTGTCTTGTCCTGCTCTCCTCCAGTTTTTCCT
>JACRML010000095.1 GCA_016214995.1 Deltaproteobacteria bacterium | reverse complement strand
CGCTGCTGCTATGCTCCACGCTCAATATATTGTGAACAATACTGTATATACATTGGGAACAACCGGCGGTAATCAAACATTACAGGTTCTCGCTGTGGCAAATATATCAGGGGGACCGACTGTTACGGCAGCGGCTGCAGCGGGTTCTACTGTTGGAAGCGGCGGCGGCGCATTGATGACAATTGGGCTAGGTGGCAACGCATATACATTCACCCTTACAATGGCCACATTGGGGCCTGGTGTAGTATATAGCTGGTAGTAAGGCAGCTAATGTCTATACTTTTGGCATTGCACTAAATATTTGAGAGCGCTTGGCAAAGATATCCTGAATATATAATTGGAGGGTGGTTTTATAACAACTAAATTTTTTTTGTCATTCTTTATCTTTTTCTTTTAGTCTGTGGATATTTTTATTCCGTCTTAGATGGTAATTTCCTTTTAGCTGAAAGAGACCTTTCAGTCTTTTTTATCCAGCCAAGAATTTTATGGGTAGATGCTATAAGAAATGGGGAGTTTCCTCTATGGAACCCGTATTGTTACAGCGGTTCTCCGCTTTTAGCCACGCTTCAGCCCGCAGTATTTTATCCGCTTAATATCCTTTTAATAATCCTTCCATTTGACCTTGCATTCAACTGGATAATTATCCTGCATTTCTTTCTTTCAGGGCTCTTTACATTTCTGCTTTTAAGGGGGCTGAGGGCAAGCACAGCCGGCTCCTTAGCGGGCGCTCTCACCTTTATGCTGGGCGGCTACCTTTTCTCGGTTCACAATCTTTTGTCAACGCTTCTTTCTGTTACATGGGTTCCTTTCGTAATTTTCTTTTACTTGAAGGCAATAAAAAGTAACTCTTTAAAGTACACCTTACTTACAGGAATAACCCTTGCTGTCATGTTTACAGGTGGAGGGGTGGAGGTTTTATATGGAACGTTGGGTTTGCTTCTCTTTTTGACATTATTGCCGGAAACTTTTTTAAGCCTTTCACCTGAAAATACCTTTCCTCCCCCTCGCCCTAACCCTCTCCCACAAGGGGAGAGGGAACCTAAAGTAATCTCCCCTCCCTTGACGGGAGGGGATGAAGGGGAGGGTGATAGATTTTCTGAAAGTGAGGATAGCTCAAAGAACTGTGCCTATTTGACAAAACGGATAGCCTATCTGTTCCTATCTATAATAATCTTTTTCCTTTTATCAGCAGTCCAGCTTCTCCCTTTTTTAGAATTAAGCTATCACTCCATAAGGGCTACTGGACTTAGCTATTTTGAGGCTACAACATGGTCTATGGATTTAAAAGACCTGATACAGTTTTTCATACCTGACCCATATGGTTACGGCACATCTGAAACAAAATACTGGTCAAATCAGAGCTGGCTTAAGACAATTTATACTGGGACCATCCCATTTATATTATCTGTCTTTTTCTTCATAGAAAAGGGACGGAGGACTCTCCCGTTCTTGTTGTTCCTGCTTTTCTCATTTGTCCTTGCATTTGGAAAAAATACTGGCATATATGAATATCTCTATTATTACCTCCCTTTTTTCAATAAAATCAGATATCCTGTGAAATTCCTGTTTCTCGTTTTTATATTATTTTCAATTTGTGCAGGCTTGGGCTGGGACAGCCTCAAACAGAGCCTTGAACAGAAAAGAAAAAGCGGAAAGCGGATAATCTTTGGTCTTCTTTGCCTTGCAACCATTGCTGCAATTGCCTTTGGGTTTCTCAGCTATTTTGATAACGAGGTAAAAGACTTTTTAATAAAAAAAGGGATAAAATATCCAGAATATAACGATGTAAAGGTAAATGTATTTAATACTAAGAGGCTGCTTGTTATTTTCATCTTGAGTGCATTGATGCTTTATGGCAGTTTGAGGTCAATCAAGATGCAAAGAATACTGCCGTATCTATTGGTATCAATCTTAACAATAGACCTCTTTTTTGCACATATCGGATATTATTTTTCTGTTAAATCAGAAGAATATCACAAAAGCAGTAAAAGCATGAATTTTATTCTGAAAGACAATAAAGAACTTTTCAGGGTATTTTTAACTCCAAAGACGAAAAACGACTCAAAAATAGTCATATCACTTGACAATACGGAAGACATATCTTCTGTTAATATGGGCAAGGAGATAATACAAGGTTACAATATAGAAAGGCGGATATTTGATATTGAAGGTTTTGAAGTTGTACGGCTTTTAGATTATGAAAAATTGTTTGTTTTCCTGACTACAGTACCAGCTATAGACTCTACTAATCTCCTGGCACTCCTAAATGTAAAATATGTTTTATCTATACCTGATATAGAATCAGATGAGTTTAAAACTGTAAAAACTATAGCTAAACTTTTAAAACCTGAAGGAAATAAAGATGGCAAGAAACCTGAGGGGGAAAATTTTCTCAGGATATACCAAAACCTTAATTACCTTCCAAGGGCATTTCTTGTTGAAAAAAACAGGGTTATTACAAAAGAAGAGGAATATAAAAAGGTTATGCAAAGTAAAGATTTTAAGCCCAGCGAAGAGGCGCTTTTGTACGAAGAGCCGTGGGAGAAAAAAATAGGGGTTGGGGGGCAGGGGGCAGGAGTGGAAAATTCAAAATTAAAGGTTCAAAATTCAAGGCCTGATAAGAAGTCAGAAGACAAAACAGACAAGAATGAGGTAAAAATACTAAATTATCGTAATAATAGTATGAAATTAAACGTTAATACTGACAAGCCAAAGATTTTGGTCATCAGCGAAACTTATTATCCCGGGTGGAAGGCATATGTTGATGGAAAAGAGACAAAGATACTTAAGGCAAATTTTGTCTTCAGGGCGGTTCCGTTATCGGCAGGGAAGCATACAGTTGAATTTATCTATGACCCTTGGACATTCAAAATAGGCCTTTATATAACACTAGCAACTATAATATTATTATTAAGTTTTGGCATATTTGCGTTTTTTTCTCGTTCCCAAGCTCCAGCTTGGAAACGAGGAGAGTTCCAGCTTTAGAACGAAAGGAGTAATCATAAGAACCCGCTATAAGGCAATAGAAAACCACGTTATCTACTTTACGACGTCTACAATTGTCGAATGGATACCGGTTTTCACGTCAAATAAATACAGCGATATCATCATTAACTCTTTGTCGTATTGCCGCCAAAACAAAAGCCTGAAGGTATTTGCATACGTTATTATGGACAATCATATTCACCTGCTTGTTTCCGGTGATAACTTATCCGCGATAATAAAGGATTTCAAAAGTTACTCGGCAAGAGAAATTATAAGGGCAGCAGAGAATGAGAAAAAGGAGTGGCTTTTGAATCAGCTAAGGTTTTATAAGCGTTTACACAAGACAGATAGCGAGTATCAAGTATGGCAAGAAGGGTTTCACCCACAGATGATAATGACTGACGATATGTTGCTGCAAAAAATGGAGTATATCCATAACAACCCTTTAAAGAGAGGGCTAATAAATCGTCCTGAACACTGGAGTTATTCCAGTGCAAGCAATTATATTTTGGGTTCGGGACGGATGGATGTGGACGTACTTGAGGTATGATTTGAAGCGGAACTCATGGACAATTGCGTTCCCAAGCACCGCCACCCTCGTTCCCAAGCTCAGATTGGGAACGAGAGATTAATATTGGATTCCCGCTAAAATCCTGCGGGAACGACAATCTTAATAAAAGAGGTATTTTCAGATGAGAACCATAGTAATGATACCTACATATAATGAGAGGGAGAATATTAAGCCTCTCCTGGAGCAGATACTCAGATTGGATAATAATATAGAGGCGCTTGTTGTTGACGATAATTCTCCAGACGGCACATGGAGGATTGTGCAGGAAATATCGGAGAGAGAGCCAAGGGTTCATCTGCTTCACAGAGAGAAGAAAAAAGGGAGGGGGACCGCAGGTATAGACGGATTGAGGCGCGCCATTGAAAAAGGGGCTGATTATATAATTGAGATGGATGCGGATTTTTCGCATAATCCAAAGTATATCCCTGAACTTCTTAGGGCGATGGAGAAATACGATGTGGCAATCGGTTCACGTTTTATTGATGGGGGACAGGACAAAGACCGGGGGTTCCTGAGAAGGCTTATCACAAAATTGGCAGGCATGTATGTAAGGATGCTCTTAGACGTGAAGATAAAGGATGTATCGTCAGGCTTCAGGTGTTTCAGAAGAGAGGCGCTGGAAAAGATAGACCTTGATGATATGGTGTCAGGGGGGCCGTCTATCGTACTTGAGCTATTATACAAGATTACCCTGAATGGTTTCAGAATCAAAGAAGTGCCTATAATCTTTGAAGACAGGAGACAGGGGAGAACAAAGCTTGACTGGATAACGCTTCTTGAGACGGTGGTTATGGTATTAAGGCTGCGAAAAATGCAAAAGGATGGCTTAATCAAAACAGGTGCGGCATGAGAAAAAAGGTTCTATTATTAAATCTGCCAGGAAAGATGCCTTATATACGGGACTATTACTGCAGCAAAGTTTCGAAAGGGAGCTATATATATCCTCCGACAGACCTTGTTGTATTAAGCGGCATAATTGCAGAAAAGTACGATATAGCAGTTCTTGATGCAATGGTTCATGGTATAAGTGAAAGCTCATGCATGGCTGAAATAGAAGCAATAAAACCAGATGCGGTTATTGCACTTGCAGGCGCTGTTTCATGGGAGGAAGATTCTCATATACTTGAAGAGATTAAGAAAAAGACAAACGTTCCAATCATTGTTACCGGAGACCTCTTTTTAGAAGATAGCGCGGGTATTCTTAAAAATTATCCATTTCTTGATGCAATACTTTTAGATTTTACCAATACGGATGCAATAGCTTATCTGGAGGACAAAGAAGATGAAATAAAAAATATGGTATACAGGAAAGATGGCGGAATTAAAATTAAGGCCTTGCCGCGCACAGCAGAAAATGAATACGCAATACCCATCCCGCGGCATGAACTATTTCAAGGCAATTACAATTATCCGTTTGTAAGACACAGACCTTTCGCAACTGTTTTAACCGATTATGGCTGTCCGTATAAATGCTCTTTTTGTGTCATTGCGACCCTGGGATTCAAGTGCAGGTCTGTAGAAAATGTAATTGCAGAACTTTGTTATCTTAAGAAACTTGGATATAAAGAGATATACTTCAATGACCAGACATTTGGCATAAAAAGGACTCGGGCGCAAGAGCTGTGCGAAAGCATGATAAAAGAGGAATTGAACTTTGGATGGGTATGCTGGTCAAGGGTGGATGTAATAGATGAAAAGCTGCTTAAAATAATGAAGAAGGCAGGCTGCCACACTATTCTTTTCGGTGTTGAGACAGCCAATGAAGATACGCTCAAAAACATGGGCAAGGGGTATACATTAAGAGGAGTAGAAGAAACTTTTAGATTGTGTAAAAAGTATGGCGTAAGAATTCTGGCCACATATATTCTTGGGTTGCCGGGAGAAGATAGAGAGGATGTTCTGAAAACTATTGAATTTGCTGTCAGGCTTGATTCTGACTTTGTGTCATTTAATACCCTTATACCGCGGGCAGGGACACCGATACGGCAGCATGCTGTCAATTCCGGCTGGATAGCAGAGGGAGATATCCGGATGGACCAGTCAGGCACATACACGGTAATGGGAAATGAAGCGCTTACAAGTGATGAAATTTTGGCGCTGAAAAAAAATGCGGTCAGGCGGTTTTATGGAAGGCCGTCGTATATAGCCAAAAGGCTTTTGGGTGTTAGAAGTTTGTATGAATTTAAGAGACTGATTATGGACGGGAAAGGGGTGTTTTTTGGAGAATATGGCGGTTGATATGCCGCTCGATAGGGTTAATTGCAACATTTGCGGCGGCGCTGACGAAAAGCTGCTTTTTCTGAAACATGGATTCAGGATTGTAAAATGCAATTCCTGCGGCTTGATATTTGTTAACCCAAGGCCAGGCAAAGAATATTTGCAGGAGTTATATTCAGAAGAGTATTACAGAATATCTGCAAAAGGTTCAATAGGCTATAGAGATTACGCAGCTGACAAACATTATCATAGTGCAAACTTTAGAAAGCTACTAAGTACGATAAAGAAATATAAAGAAGAGAAGGGGCGGCTGTTGGATGTAGGATGTGCTCTGGGTTTTTTTTTAGAAGAAGCAAAGAGGCGGGGGTGGGATGTTTATGGAACAGAGTTGTCTGTTTATGCGTGGAATAAAGCAAAGGAAAAAGGACTTAATGTTTTCGGAGGAGATATTGTTGCCGCCGGTTTTGAAAACAAATTTTTTGATGTGGTAACCTGTCTTGGCACTATTGAGCACCTTCCTAATCCTGTCGCAGCGATAAGAAAGATATACATGATATTAAAGGATAATGGTCTTTTTGTACTTTCTACCCCCGATGCAGGAGATCTGATAGGCGGCAGGAGATTCCAATATAAACCCAAGGAGCATCTGTATTATTTTACAAAAGGGACAATTGAGAATGTGTTTGAGAAAGAAGGTTTTAAGATATTATTAATAAAGAAAGAGTGGGTAAAAAAACCTGTGTATTTTATAATTGAAAGGCTGGGATATTATTTCCCCAGTTCAAAAGGTTTTACAAGAGGCATTGAAACTATGTTCAAAAGATTAGGTATTTTAAATGCCGGAATTAGAATTCCAACAGGCCAGATGATTGTTTACGCAAAAAAGATGAGCAACCGATAATGGACATCCTGTTAATATACCCGCCTCTTTCCGTCAAGGAAAGGTATGGCAATAGAAGGATAGGGCAGAGCGGAGGTCATCTGCCTCCTTTAGGAATTGCCGGTATCGCTGCATATTTGAAAGAAAGAGGTTATGCAGTTGGTCTTGTTGATGCCTTAGCATTGGATATGACCGATGAGGATATTTGCAGGTATATATCTTCTCATAAACCAAAGATTGTTGGTCTGTCAGCTCTTACATCCATGTTCCATAGGGCGTTAGCTTTAGCATCGGTAATAAGACAACAGTTTCCCGAAACCCTTACTGTTATCGGCGGTCAGCACGCAACTATTATGGGTGAGAAGGTATTCAGGGAAACGACTTGCTTTGACATTCTTGTTTCGGGCGAAGGGGAGCTAACTACCCTTGAGTTGATGGAAATTTATAAAAATACGAACTATGACAGAGAAAAACTGCTGCATAGTTTATTGTTGAAGCATATTAAAGGGGTGATATTTAAAAAGGACAATTCAATTGTAAGGACACAACCCAGAAAACCAATCGCAGATATAGACAGCCTGCCATTCCCCGCAAGAGACCTTTTGCCTATGGATAGATATATTCCGCTTCCTAATCAATATAAACGGCTGCCCGTGGTTCACATGGTTTCAACCAGAGGTTGTCCTTATCCGTGCAGCTTTTGTTCAGCCAGCGCCGTATTTGGGAAAAAGGTGCGTCAGAAGAGCCCTGAAAGAGTTATATCAGAGATAAAGCATGTAATGGAGAGATATAAAGCCCGAGAAATATCATTCTGGGATGATACCATGACCATCAATAAAAACTGGATCATGGAATTCTGCGACAGAATAATATCGGAAAAGATTGACATCACATGGACATGCTATGGGCATGTCAATACCGTGACTAAAGAAGTCCTTTTGAAAATGAAAAAAGCAGGGTGTTTTAATATCTTTTATGGGTATGAAGCAGGAGACCAGATGCTTCTTGATTTAATCAGCAAAGGGACAACTTTGGATAAGATACGGCAGGTTAATCAATGGACAAAAGAGGCCGGCATAGAGATAAGGGCATCTTTTATGCTCGGTCTTCCCGGAGAAACGCCGGAACTTGCACGAAAGACCATGGGTTTTGCCATTGAACTGGAACCTGACTACGCCCAGTTTTCCCTTACAACGCCATATCCCGGAACAACCCTGTGGCAGCAGGCAAAAGTCTATGGCAATCTTAAAACAGACTTTTCAGAATATCACGGCTGGAGTGCAGTATTTCTGCCGCATGGATATAAAAACAGGGAAGAACTATCGTCAATGGAGAAAGAGGCAATGAGACGGTTTTATTTCAGACCGAGATATATTTTAAATCAATTGAAGAAAATTAAAAATATTGTTGACCTTATCCGTTATGTAAAGGGTTTTCGGTTTGCATTGGGGTTTTTGAGATAACAGTTTGTTGAAAAACTCAACAAACTTTGATTGCACAGATAAAAAATTAGATTACACAGATTAAAACCCATTGAAATATCTGTGTAATCGCCTTTCCTAATCTGTGTAATCAAGGCTGTTGTGATGCCTTTTTCAACAGCCTGATAATCAATCTATGGCACGTATCGCCTTCATACAGGAAATCTGGCATGAATATATCGGCACTATGTCTATTGCAGCATCGCTCAAGGCAAAGGGACATTTGTGCGATGTTTTTATCCCTGATGGCGAAAAAGACCTTGTTTCTACCCTGAGGTCATTTAATCCTGATACCCTGGCATTTAGCTGCCTTACCGGAGGCCATCGGTGGGCGCTTGAAAAGGCTGGACAGCTTAAAAAAGAATTGGGTAAGCCTACAATCTTTGGCGGCATACACCCTACCCTTTTTCCACAGATTATAGAGCATCCGAATGTTGACATAGTCTGTGTTGGCGAAGGAGAGGAGACCCTTGCAGAGGTTGCAGATAATCTGCCTAATCTTAACAAGCTTAAACAAGTAAAAGGTATTTGGTTTAAAACTGGCGGCGCAATAAAAAGGAATAATGAGCGTCCCCTTATTGCAAATCTATCAGCCATTCCCATACCTGACCGTTCCCTTTATCTCAAATATCCTCTTATAAATAAAAACCCATCCAAACATTTTATGGCAGGCCGCGGATGTCCGTATAACTGCACATTCTGCTACAATGATTCTCTCAAAAAAATGTACACCGGCAGCAAATTTCTCAGGTTGAGGGAAAATGACCACCTGCTAAAAGAAATATTTTATGTAAAGCAGAATTCTAAACTGGAAACGGTTGTCTTTGATGACGACACATTTACAACCAGCCGCCGGTGGCTTAAGGAATTTCTTGAGTCATATAAAAAAGAGATAGATATTTCCTATGTATGCAATGTCCGCGTAGAGCATGTGGATGATAATTTGGCCAGAATGCTCGCACAAAGCGGCTGTTTTCGGGTATGTATGGGCATAGAATGTGGGAGTGAATCAATCAGACGCAATGTGCTTAAGAAAAACTTCACGAACGATGAGGCGATTAGCGCAGCCGCTATCATCAAGAAGCACGGCATCAGGATATTGACCAATAATATGATGGGCATACCGGATGAAACAGTGGCTGATGCTTTGGAGACCGTTAAGCTAAATGTCAGGATAAAGACAGATTATCCATGGTGCTCTATATTCCAGCCATACCCCGGCACGCCGCTGGCAGATTATGCAATCAAAAAAGGATACATGCCGTCGCTTGATGTGGATAGCTTTGACCCCACATTTTTTGAAGGCAGTATGTTAAATATGAAGGATATAAATGCCATAGTGAATCTGCAAAAATTCTTTTATGTGGCAGTCCGCTTTCCATGGACTATCCCGCTTATAAAAAAGCTTGCATACTGGCCGTTCAGAAAGATTTATCATTTTATATTTTTAGTTTTTTTTGCCTATCGTTATGCAAGAAGCAACAGGCTTGGGGTGAGAGACATCCTTGGTTTTGGCTTTCAGTCTATAGGGCTTTATCTCAAGAAGAAAACAGTATGAGCCTATCTGTGTTTAAGAAAAAAAACTTACCTCTCGTTCCCAAGCTCCAGCTTGGGAACGGCAGTGTCTAAAAAGCTCCGGCTTTTTAAGAAGCAGAGCTTCTTACACAATTGCGTTGCCAAGCAGAGCTTGGTAACGAGAAATCTAAAGAAAGAAGTTGTATGATTAATAAATTATTGAATAAAAACCATTTAATTATTATTTTGGTCTTTTTTCTCCTTTCTATCTTCTTTATTCAAGCTACAACCTCCGTCCTGAAAAGGTCAAACACATGGGATGAGAGCGGGCATCTCCTTTCAGGTTATGCCTATGTTAAAAGCAGAATAGATTATCTGGAGCCAAGCCATCCTGTGCTGGGCAGGCTGATACCAGCCCTGCCGCTTCTCTTTTTTGACCTTAGATTTGAGCCGGGAAAGGTGAACGCCCAGAATGCGCCCGGGTCTGATTTTTATCCATATTCTCTAAAATTCCTGTTTGAGAATAACACGGACGGCAAGAAACTGTTTTTCTATTCGCGAGTTTTTATGATTGCGCTGGGGATAATCCTCGGCATTCATATCTTCATTTGGGCAAAGATGCTGTACGGCAATAAAGGCGGGCTTTTAGCCCTCTTTTTCTATGCGCTATGTCCTAATATCCTGGCACACAGCGGCCTTGTTACAACAGACTTTCCATTGACAGTATTCTTTTTTATATCCCTGTTTTACTTGTATCTCCTGACCGATAAAATCACGATATTAAGGGCGGTTCTGGCAGGAATATCACTGGGGCTTGCGCTTACTGCCAAGTATTCGGCACTGCTTCTCTCTTTGCCGTATATGGCAGCCTTTCTGTATATCTTCCTGAAAAAGGATATCAATATAAGCAATGGTTTATCAATCTATAAAAAAAATATCCTCATACCGGCCGTCTTTGTTCTCATACTGTTAACATCATATCTTACCATCTGGTCTGTTTATGGTTTTGATTACAGGTCGGATATCCTTGCTGCCAAACCGGAGAATGAGATAGGCAGAACAGTATTTATATGGGAGGGGAACAAAACCCAATCTGCCATGTTAAATACGATACTTGATGGCAGCAGACGTTTTCATCTGCTCCCCGAGTCATACATATATGGCTTATACAGATTTTTAAGCAGGGCAGATGAGGGGCATGCTGCATTTTTAATGGGCGAATATTCGGGCCACGGCTGGTGGTATTATTTTTTAATGGCATTTCTTATAAAGACACCCATTCCTGTGCTTTATCTTTTCCTAGGCTCGCTTTTATTTTTAGTAAGGTATAAAAATAAAGCAAGCACTGTTATATTCCTTATCCTGCCGGTTATATTGCTATTTTTTGTTTCAACCCGGCAGCACATAAATATAGGCCTCAGGCATATTCTGCCTATTTATCCTCTTATTTATGTATTGATAGGCAGTTTAACTAACATTAATATAAGCAGAAAAAGGCTTGCCAGCATAATACTTGCACTCGCCATGATATGGTCTGTCTGGACGTCTATTAATATCTACCCATACTATCTGGCATACTTTAATGAATTCATCGGGGGACCAAAGAATGGCTATAAATATCTTGTGGATTCCAATCTTGACTGGGGCCAGGACCTTCCCGGCCTGAAAGAATATATGGACAGTAACAGTATAAAAAAAATCAAACTATCTTATTTTGGTTTCTCAGACCCCGCGTATTATGATATAAACTACGAATATTTGCCGAGCTACAGCATACCAAACCCAAATATAAAGAATTATAATGTGCCTCTTGAAGGTTACTTTGCTATAAGCGCTACAATGCTGCAGGGGGTGTATCTGCCCGATAGGGATTATTATAAGCTGTTTAGAGAGATTGAACCTGTAGGTATGATAGGATATTCTATTTTTATATATAAATTTGATGAAGCCAAAAAATAAGAGTAATAAGATGTTTATCAAATCAGACTGCCGATATTTTATAGGTGAGAAGCCCTGCAAGTTTAATCAACTTTGTGAAGGCTGCGGTTTTTATGAGCCAATGGGTAAGAGGATTCTTATTGTTAAGCTCGGCGCTACAGGTGATGTCTTGCGGACAACGCCGATATTGAAACCCTTGAAGGTAAAACACAACCCTTCACATATAACCTGGTTGATTGATAAAAATTCTGCTGCAGTTCTTAATGGTAATCCATTCATTGATAAACTGCTGATATTTGATGCAGAATCATTGGCAGGGTTAATGGTAGAACAATTTGACGTTGTAATCAACTTTGATAAGGCATATAAGGCAACTGCTATTGCTGAGATGGTTAAGGGTAAGAAGAAATATGGCTTTGGGTTAAACCGGTACGGCACTATATATCCGCTTAACGATGGGAGCAATTACGCATTAAGCCTCGGTTTGTCAGATGAGTTGAAATTCAGGAAAAACAAAAAAACATATCAGGAGCTCCTTTTTGAATCAGTCTGCATGGACTATCATAAGGAAGAGTATGTATTTAATATTGCAAAAGATGATGTGCTATGGTCTGAAAACTATCTGAAATCGCAAGGAGGTGCGGAGGGCAATTTGCTCATAGGTCTTAATACAGGCGGCGGAGATATATTTGCAAATAAGGGGTGGCATGAAAATGGTTTTCTTGAACTGGCTGAATTATGCGCAAAGAATCTTAATGCAAAGGTCATCCTTCTTGGAGGGCCGCAAGAGGTTGAAAAAAATGAACGGCTCTGCAGGCTGTCGAAAATACCTTTAATAAACAGCGGCAATAACACCTTGGGCAGATTTGCCGGCATTGTAAAACATTGCGATATTGTTATTTCAGGCGATACCTTGGCCATGCATATTGCAATTGCCGTCAAAACACCTGTTGTAGCCTTATTCTTTTCAACCTGCCCTCAGGAGATAGAATTTTACGGCAGGGGAATGGTAGTTTCAACAAACACAGATTGCGCACCATGCTATAAAAGAAGCTGCGCAAAGGATGATTGCCTGAGAGATGTCTCGGTTGAGAAGGTTTATCAGGGAATTACCTCGCTCCTTGCCAAGCATAAAAACATAGAAAAAATAGGTTCAATCTATAAATCACTGGAATAAGAGAAAGGGATGAGTATGTTCGTATCTATTGTAATGCCTGTCTATAACGAGGCGCAATATATTGAAGAGGTTATAAACAGGGTTTTAAAAACCAATATAGAAAAAGAGCTTGTCATTGTAGATATATTGAAACGCCCATTTCACACAGCGGCAGATCTTATGCGGAAGGGAAAAAGATTACATGGAAAGATGGCATTGCCGCCATATTTCATATAACAAGGTTTAATCTGTTTGATTGATACTGACGAGCTATATTTTGTTTTGATGTTTAATCCTGAGTAAGCGCCAAAAAACAGGTATTGATTTTACAGCAAGCAAACCTTACTTGACGAATGTGATAATTTGGATATATGATACCAACTAAAAAGGTCGTTTAAGCTTATATATATTTTTAATCTGTGTAATTAATTCTTGCAAAGGAGGCTATTATGGGATTTTTTGTAGCAATGGGAGTATTTTCTTTAATAGTAGGATTGCTTTTTATTATCTCACCTGCAACCTTAAGGGCCATGAATGAAAAGGCGAGCACGATGGTTACAAGTTTTGAAGAAAAGGCCTTTACCTACAGGTTAGGGGTGGGAGTTTCTCTGATAATAGCAAGCCTTTTATTCTTTTTTGTTGCTTACTATATAAGAATAAGGGGAGGGCTATAAATCAGTTGCACTTAAAAATAAGCGGCATGGACATTTGATTTTATCTTGCTGTGCTTTCTCTGCAAAAAGGTATACACCATGAAATAGGCATCGACTTTTGGAAAAACCGGGCCGTTCTTGACTAAAAGGCATGAAGGGAGTAGAATTGACCTTAAATGAAGAATAGCGGTTTTACATTGATAGAACTGGTAATAGTCCTCGTCTTGCTTGGTATCATCTCAGCTGTTGCAGTCCCCAAATTTTTAGATCTTGTCAACCCATCAAAAACAAATGTAACAAAACACAGACTGGAAGATATTAGAAAATCTATTGTCGGCAATCCTGATATGACAGGCGCAGGCACATCATCGGCAAGGGGCTTCAGAGGCGATACGGGTTTATGGCCTGTTCAACTTCCAGACCTTGTAACTCAGCCTGCTAACGGCCTTAATGATGCGGGTGCTTCTTCAGCTGTTTCAAATTGGAACCGTTATACAAGAAAGGGGTGGAATGGGCCGTATGTTGATTCATCCGGCGGTGCATATCTTGTTGATGCGTGGGGCAATAATTTTGTTTATGCCCCTCCCCCAGCCAATCCACCAACTATCACGAGTTACGGAGCAAATGGTATTTCTGGCGGCGGAGATGACATAGTAGTGGGATTGAGGTATTAACAAGCTATTGAAAAAACCACCAACAGCCTTGATTACACAGATTATAAAAAATGATTACCACAGATATTTCAAGGAGTTTTAGTCTGTGTAATCAGAGTAGGCAGTGGGTTGTCGGTTATAGGAACAATGCGGGCTAAATTGTAATGGGGGCTTAAATGCAAAATATGAGAAAAAACCTGAAACTTAAAAAAAGCTGGATATTAAATAAAAAATGTTTTCCCCCATCGCCCATCGCCCATCACCCATCACCTGTCTTTAACAAAGGCTTTACCCTCATAGAACTTATCATGGTAATCGTCCTTATAGGCATTGTGGCGGCCACGGCGGTGATGGTCATTGGAAATGTTATAACCCAGCAGCAGTTTGACGCTACTCTGAAAGAAATGAATGAATTAAAGATGGCGACGGTAGGTAATCCCGATCTTATGGAAAGCGGCGTAAGGTCAAGCTTTGGTTACGCAGGTGATATGGGAGCCTTGCCTGCCACCTTGAATGGCTTGATTACAAATCCATCTGCATGTGGTTGGGCAGCAGATACAGCCCTCGGCGGCGGCACCAATCTTGGTACAGGGGCGGGCTGGAGAGGGCCGTATATTGATAATAAGCAAGATGACTCAGGAAATTATCTGGCGCTACTAGACGGGTGGGGGAGGGCCTATCAGTATCCACTGCCGGGTGCAGGCCAAATTACAAGCTATGGGACAGATGGCGTTGCAGGTGGAACAGGGTTTGATGCTGATATTGTTGTATCTGTTGGGACAACGATAACAGGTACAGTTTCAGGGCGCGTAACCAATCCCAGCGGTCGTCCAATTCAGGCTCCTCCGGCAACGAATAATGTTATTATCTATAGCCCACCCTTAACATGTGCATCTACTTTTACTCAATATGCCGCTGCAACGGATGCAAATGGTTACTATACTATTAGCAATGTTCCAATTGGTAAGCATAAACTTTCAGTAACCGTTGGCGTAACCACAATAGACAATGCAGTTACAGTGCTTCCGAATGCGACCACAACTATGGATGTTGTGTTTACCACATCTGCAACTACACCGGATATAACAGATATTACAACATTCACCGCGACACCCTTCAGTACATCACAAATACGTCTGGATTGGTCGCCGCCTGTTACCACCAATACAGATGGTTCTACAATAAGAGATTTAAAAGGTTATAACATTTACAGAGGAACTGCACTAAACCCAACTTCATTATATGCATCTTTGCAAAACAGCCAGACAGCAGGCACCGTGTCTTATGTTGATTCTAATGCAGGATATTTTAATACTTATTATTACAGGATAACGGCGGTAAACACCTCAGGCATAGAGAGCGCTTATTCAGCCAATGCAAGCGTCCCGGGTAGTTACGGCAGCAGTTCAATATTTCAGACTACTGGCGCGGCTACATGGAATACAAGTTGTATCCAGTTTCAGGTTAGGAACTATACAGCAGCTAATATTCTCGTGACCACGAACCGGATAAGTAGCAACTTAGGGGCGGCTACACGTTACAAGATAGCCGTCTCAACTGTAGCACAGCCTGCATGTCTGGGGACAGGGGGAGGAGCCACATGTACTCAAAATGCTTCAGAATATAATATTGCTGACTATACCATAAACGCCAATGGAGGAAATACAGGCTATGTCTCTGTAAGCTTTTTTACTGCTGCTGGATGTGGCGCTCTAACCAACATTAATATTTCTAACAACCCCTATTTAGGTTTTAACATGAATGTATACCAAATTGGAGATAGTGTAACCGGCCTACGATAATAGAAACAAAAAAACGTAACAAATTTATTCTTGTGGTGGCAGGAGTTACCTCCTGCCACACTGCTATTCACCGTCAGGAGGAAACTCATGACGGCACAAAAGAAATCTTGTATGATGTCAATGACTCGTTCCCAAGCTCTGCTTGGGAACGCAATTGCAGGAGAAGCTCCAGCTTCGCATTGAAATATGAGAACACGTTACAAAATATCTGACAGCCATGATGATGCTCTGTATTTTACAACATCCTCAACTGTTGAATGGATTCCCGTATTCACTTGCAATGACCATTTTGAAATCATCATGCGCTCTCTCAATTTTTACCGTAAGGAAAAAAGGATGAAACTGTATGCGTATGTAATCATGGAAAACCATCTCCACCTGATTGTCGCTGCGGGTCAATTGTCGGAGGTAATGAAATCATTCAAAAGTTATACATCCAGAGAGCTTATTGAAAGCATGAAAATGCAAAACAGGACGTGGATGTTGAACCAGTTTGCCTATTTCAAAAAAAGATATAAGACGGAGAGTTCTTATCAGATATGGCAGGAAGGTTTTCATCCGCAAATGATAAGCGATGAAAAGATGTTGCTGCCGAAGATTGAATATATCCATGCGAATCCTGTGCGCCGGGGATATGTTGAAAGGCCTGAATATTGGAAATACTCAAGCGCCGGTTATTTTGTTACGCACAAGGCCGGGATGGTTGAGATTGATGAGTTGAGGTTTTGAAGCTGGGGCTTCAGGGGCAGTTGCGTTCCCAAGCTGGAGCTTGGGAACGAGAGAATCTTGTATGATGTCAAATAATTCTTTATGTCCGATATAAGACTGATAACTGCAAAAATAGATAAAGATGAATTAAAAAGACTTGTTGACCAAGGCTTTAAGGATATGGTGAAGTTCACGGTTGATGTAAAACAGAGGCGGATTGCCCTTGGCGGCGAGCTTCATGCGGATGGAGAACAGCTATTGCTTGAAAACGGAAGTGAACAGAAAGATATCTGGGGGGCTAATTATTACCCAGGCAGGGGAGAGGCCGGCTGCATTGAATATACAAGCCTTGTCAATATACGGCCGTCTCAGGGAAATGACAGTATGGAAATCACAAGTAAAGATTTGAAGGAGAAGATTGAAGAGATAACTTTTACATTGATAGGAAAGGGAGAGATTTTATAAATGATGCAGCATACACAGCATGCAGGACTAACGCAGGAGAGGTGGTCGTCTTTTTCACCCGCCCAACAGATACTCATGATAGCAAATGAGATGAACAGAGCAAAGAGATTATTTTCTCCGTTGGATAAAAGAGGGTTAGCGCTCAGTTATGAACGAGTGCTTTGTTTAACAGACCTTACGGTTCAGTCAAACTCCCAGAGGAGTTTGAGAAAAGAACTTCTGCGGTGGCGCGATATTGTATCCGAAGAATATCTGTCTTTCTCTGTAGGCGATGAAGTAAAAAATCCTGATATCAACAGGCATCTGAAAATTTTTAAATCCCTTCTGCTTTTCACTCCTGAAAGCGCAAAACAAATACCTTACCTCATATAAACCTATGGCTTGTAGCCTGCCGATTTATCGGCGTTTTTAAATACGCCCATAAATGGGCGAACTACTTTACAACCCAATGATATTTCCCTCCTCGCCCACCACAATCCTTTCTGCCATAGGATGCTCTGGAAAGCCTGGCATTAAAAGTATATTACCGCAGATAGCCACCAGAAAACCTGCGCCGGTTGCAGGTAAAATCCTTTGAACAGTTATGTTGAAATCCCTTGGCCTTCCCCAAAGCCTCGGGTTGTCTGACAATGACTTTGGTGTTTTGGCAACACAGATTGGAAGGGTGTCATAACCGCAACGTTCCATATCTGCCATATCATTTTCTGCATCCTTGGTAAATATCGCATCATCAGCGCCATACATCTCTTTAGCTATGATTTTAATCTTTTCCTTTACAGGTATATTAAGTGGGTAGAGGTATTTAAACCTGCCTTTGTGTTTGCATAACTCCATCAATTTTTCTGCAATATCCAACCCGCCCCTGCCGCCCTTATCCCTGACATCGGCTATAAATGCAGGGATATCTTTGGCTTCAAGCCTTTTTATTATCTCCATGATCTCGTCATTTGTATCTGTCTTAAAGCGGTTAACGGCTACAAGGAATGGGACGTCAAACCTCCTGATATTTTCAATATGTCTTTCCAGATTTCTGAGGCCGTTAATTGCGGATGCTATATCTTTCTTTTCATAATCCTTTGCCCCGCCATGAAGACGGAGAGCCTTTAATGTTGCCACAATAACAACCGCAGACGGCTTTAAACCGCCAACACGGCATTTAATATCCAAAAACTTCTCTGCCCCAAGCTCTGTTGCAAAACCTGCCTCTGTTACAACATAATCAACAAGCTTTAATGCCGTTTTCGTAGCAATAAGACTGCTGCACCCGAGAGATACATTCCCAAAAGGCCCGCCATGGACAAAGACAGGCACGGCTTCAAAAGACTGAACAAGATTTGGATGAATGGCATTTTTTAAAAGCGCTGCTACTGCGCCATGAATTTTCAAGTCTCTAAGCAGAACCGGGCGATTGCTGCTGTCAAAAGCCAGCAGGATATTTTTAACTCTCCTTTTAAAATCTTGTATGTCCTGACTCAAACAGAGGATGGACATTAATTCAGAAGCGGCAGAGATATAAAATTCTTCAAATCGTTCAGCATCGCCTGATAAGCCAATCTTTACCCTTCTGAGCGCCCTGTCGTTTATATTTGACACCCGCTTCCACACGATTCGGTCTGGATTTATTCCCAGCTTATTTCCATGATAGATATGATTGTCTATTATTGAAGAAATGAGATTATGTGCTGAAACCACTGCATGGTCATCGCCGGTAAAATGCAAGGTAATGTCTTCAACCGGCAAAACCTGCGAATATCCACTTCCTGTTGCCCCGCCCTTAGCGCCAAAAAATGGGCCCAAACTTGGCTGCCGTATACAGGCCATAACCTGTTTTTTAAACTGTTTTAAGGCCTGAGCCAGGCCAATGGCAAGCGTTGTCTTACCTTCACCAGAAGGGGTAGGGCTCATTGAAGTAACTACGATTAATTTGCCGTCTTTTCCTTTTTCTAAATCCTTAAGCAGGGCCGAATTTATTTTAGCAATATGGCGGCCATAAGGAATGACATGCTTTGAAGGGATATGCAACCTTTCAGCAATATCTTCTATGCGTTTTAACTTCACAGAACGGATGATTTTTGTATCTGTTTTCATTTTATCTTGGTAGCACAGAAAGGGTTAGGAGTCAACCTTTGACAACTGTATAAAATTATGTTGAAACACAGCCGTTTATTCTATATGATAGCTCTAAGAGCTTGTTGAAAAACTCAACAACCTCTGATTACACAAATAAAGAATCAGATTACACAGATTAAAACTTCTTGAAATATCTGTGTAATTATTTTTTATAATCTGTGTAATCAAGGCTGTTGGTGTCTTTTTCAACAGCCTGCTAAAGAAGGAAGGGAATAATGTTTGGTATAGGAATTTCAGAACTTATAATTATCTTTATCATAGCCTTAATCGTCATCGGTCCGCATAAACTTCCGGATATTGCAAAGGCGCTTGGCAAGGCATTTTCTGAATTCAAAAAGGCAGCAGAAGAAATAAAAGAAAGTGTAAAAGATATTGACCTTGAAAAAACGGTAAACTCAGCAACAAAACCACCCAAAGAGATAAAGACACCTAATCCACCTGCAACTGTTGCTCAAACAAATCCTGCAGAAGAAAATAGGAAAGACAAGGAAACCAAAATTTGACGCCTCAGATCCGTTCCGCTCACTGCAGGATTTGGCCAAATATTGTGGTTACCCAAAAGTGTAATATTTTGAGGAAGGAATAACTTGAAGATGCAGCAAGACGATAAGATGCCATTTACATTTCATCTGGTTGAACTTAGAAAAAGACTCATCAGAAGCGTCATAGCCATTGTAGTGGGATTCGGAGTTTCATACAATTACTCGGAAGCACTCTTTAAAATACTTGCTAAACCCCTTCCACCAGGCACTACATTCAGCTTCCTTAGACTCATAGAGCCGTTTTTTACCTATATGAAGGTATCCCTGCTTACAGGCATATTCCTTGCCAGCCCTGTTTTAATATATGAAATTTGGGCATTTATTGCACCGGGGCTTCATGAAAAGGAAAGAAAATGGGTCTGGCCCATCGTTTTTTCCTCCTCTGTTTTGTTTATGGGCGGTGTGATATTTGGCTATTTCCTTGTGTTGCCATTCGGCTATAGTTATTTTCTTAGCTTTTCAACGGATACAATCAAACCTATGCTGTCAATGGATGAATATTTTTCATTTACAACAAAATTTCTGCTCGCATTCGGACTCGTATTTGAAATGCCGCTTTTTATTTTATTTCTTTCGCTGCTTGGAATCGTGGATGCAAAGATGCTTTCTACTTATAGAAAATATGCAATCCTTGCTATATTCATCATAGCCGCAATACTCACCCCAACCCCGGACGCCTTCAGCCAAATACTCATGGCAGCGCCTATGATGGTACTTTATGAAGTTGGGATAATAGCAGCAAAGGTATTTGGAAAAAAACGGAAAGCAGAAGATGCAGTGGAAACATAAGTGGAAAAACAATCTATAGCCTAACAACTAATCACTGTTTTTATATATCCAGGTTTGCGACCTCCAGGGCATGTTTTTCTATAAACTCCCTTCTCGGATCAACCGCATCGCCCATGAGCTTTGTGAATATATCGTCTGCCTCAACAGCATCCTCAACCTTTACCTGCAGGAGCGTCCTTTTTTCGGCGTCCATTGTTGTTTCCCAGAGCTGTCCGGGATTCATTTCTCCAAGTCCCTTGTATCTCTGGATATATAGGCCTTTTTTGCCAAGCTCCAGCACATGGTTTATCAGTTCCTTAAAGGTATTAACCTTTAACTCTCCTTTGTCATCACCTTCCATCTTGAGGACAAAGGGCGGCTCGCCCATTGACTTCAATTCCTTGCCAATTGTTCTCAATTCCTGAAACTCCGGAGAATGTAAAATATCCCAGTCTATAATAGTCTCCATCTGCGCCCCGTTCTTCTTGGACAAGGCATTGATGGTTAAGCAGTCATGCTCTGCATCTTTGTCCGTTGAGAACTCTACCGGCATAATCTCATGGTGAAATGTCTTTATATAGGTTTTAACATCCTCCAGCAGATTGTTTACAGCCTTTGCATTCTTAAGCGTATCTGCGCCAAAGCCGTCTTCCATGGCAAATGCAGCAACGACCTCCCCTTCCTTTCTTCTTTTGTTGAACCGTTTCATTATGCCGTGAAGCCTTGCAGCACTTTTCAGCATCTTAAAAAGGGTTTGTCCTTTTATTTCCGTTTTTGAACCCTTTGGTTTGATGACAAGACCCTCTAGTGCCGCCTCAAGGATAAAGTCCTCCAGCGCTGTTTCGCCTTTTATGTACCTCTCTACCTTGCCTCTTTTGACCTTAAACAAAGGCGGCTGAGCAATATAGAGGTAACCGCCTTCAACCAACGGCGTCATCTGACGGTAGAAGAATGTCAAAAGTAAAGTCCTTATGTGTGACCCGTCCACATCAGCATCGGTCATGATGATAATCTTATGATAGCGGAGTTTTGTCGGGTCAAAATCCTCCTTACCGATGCCGCAGCCAAGCGCCACTATCACAGTCCTTATCTCTTCATTGGAAAGCATCTTGTCAAACCGAGCCTTTTCCACATTCAGTATCTTTCCCCTGAGCGGCAGAATAGCCTGAAATCTCCTGTCCCTCCCCTGCTTTGCAGAACCGCCTGCCGAATCTCCCTCCACTATAAATATTTCGCTCAGCGCTGGATTAGATTCCTGACAATCTGCAAGCTTGCCGGGAAGCGATGACGAATCAAGCGCCCCTTTTCTCCTTATAAGCTCCTTTGCCTTTTTTGCCGCCTCTCTTGCCCTGGCGCCTTCTGCCGCCTTCTCCACAATCTTCTTTGCAACAGGCGGATTCTCTTCCAGGAATGCGGCAAGCTTGTCGTTGAGAATGGTCTTTACATATCCCTCAACCTCGCTGTTGCCAAGCTTTGTCTTTGTCTGCCCTTCAAACTGCGGATTGGGCAGTTTAATGCTTATAACAGCTGTAAGTCCTTCCCTTACATCATCGCCCTGCAAACCTTCTTTCAGATCTTTGAGCAGATTTGTATTAGAGGCATAGCTGTTTATAGTCCTTGTAAGCGCCGATTTAAAACCAACCATATGCGTGCCGCCTTCGGTTGTATTTATATTGTTGGCGTAGGCAAAGATATTTTCAGAATAGCCGTCATTCCACTGCATGGCTATCTCCATCTGGATACCTTCTTTTTCTCCGGATACATAGATAATCTTAGGGTGTATCGGGGTCTTGCTTTTATTCAGATGCTCTATAAATTGGGTTATACCGCCTTTATACTGGAACTCATGTTTTTTATCTGTCCTCTCATCTTCTATGGTTATGAGGATACCGGCATTGAGAAATGAGAGCTCACGAAGTCTCTGGGAAAGCGTATCAAAGCTGAATTCCAAAGTTTCAAATATTTTTTTATCAGGCTTAAAGGTAACACGGGTGCCTGTCTTCTGCGTTTTTCCGACAACCTTCAAAGACTCAACCGGCTTGCCGCCTTCATACCTTTGCTGAAAGACCTTGCCGTCCCTTTTTATCTCCACCTCAAGCCACTCTGAAAGAAAATTCACAACAGTAACGCCCACACCGTGCAGGCCGCCGGATACCCTGTATGCCTTATTCTCGAATTTTCCGCCTGCATGAAGCTCGGTAAGCACAACTTCAACAGCAGGCTTTTTCTTCTGTTGGTGCATCTCCGTAGGTATGCCCCTGCCGTCGTCTGTGACCGTCACGCTCCCGTCCGTATGTATCTTCACATCTACATTTTTGCAGAAGCCTGCCAGCGCCTCGTCAATTGAATTATCAACCACCTCATATACAAGGTGATGCAGCCCTGCGACGCCTGTTGAGCCTATATACATGGCAGGCCGCTTTCTTACAGCATCAAGCCCGCCCAAAACCTTTATAGATTCCGCGCCGTATTCATCTTTATTTATTTCTTCCTTTGCCAATTTATTTCCTCCCTGACATTTTGATTCAAGGCTAAAGCCTTGAGTTACCATTGTAACTCAAAGCTTCAGGTTTGAGGCATTTAACCCAAATAATATACCACATTAAACCGTTCAAAACCACAAGAAACATGGCTAAAAATAGCAATTGATTTTTGGGGAAACTTGCAAGTTGCCTGTCAGACAACACACCCCTAAATCCCCTCTCGAGAGGGGATTTAGGGGTGTGTTATTTACGACGAGCCGTATGTTCACCGATACGGTGAGGAGTAAAAATTGTGCGATAATGAAGTATGGCAGGCAAATCTCAGGCTTGTAAAATAGCGAGATATTTAATCGCTATTTTACGGATGGCTAAAATTGGCTATCTCTTACTCACCTCTTTCAAATCTTTCTCAAAATACCGGTTCACATTATCAAGGGCGCAAAAACTCCCGCACATGGTGCAGGTGTCAGGCTCTTCCGGGTATCGGCTGTTTCTGATTTCCTGCGCCCGCTCGCCAAAAAGGCCGTAATTTTGCTGGTCATCCCACCGCAAGTCCCTCCGAGCCTTTGCCATATTCATGTCTCTATCCTTTGAGCCGAGTTTTACCATATCGCCTACATGGGCGGCAATTCTGGCGGCGCGCACGCCTTCAATAACATCTTCTTTGTTCGGAAGCGCAAGATGCTCAGCAGGGGTTACATAGCATATCAAATCAGCGCCGTATCTTGCGGCCTGCGCTGCGCCGATAGCGGCAGAGATATGGTCGTAGCCTGCGGCAATATCCGTTGTGAGCGGGCCCAGCACATAAAACGGCGCATCGCTGCTCATCCTTTTCTGCAATTTTACATTCGCCTCAATATCATCAAGCGGGAGATGTCCCGGCCCTTCGCACATCATCTGGCAGCCCATATTCTGCCCCATTTCTGCAAGCTCGCAGTTTATAAGCAGTTCCTGAACCTGTGCCCTGTCCAAACTGTCATGCACAGCGCCTGCGCGAAGGCCGTTTCCCAAACTTAATACGCAGTCATACTTTTTTAAGATTTCAACAACCCTGTCAAATTTTTCATAAAGGGGGTTTTCCTTATTATTCTTGAGCATCCAGCCGACCATATATGAACCGCCGCGGGATACAAGCCCTCCGTAGCGGTAGCCTTGCTTTTTAAGCCTTTCTATGGTCAATCTATTTATGCCGCAATGCACAGCCATAAAGGAAATGCCGTCAGCGCACT
>JACRML010000094.1 GCA_016214995.1 Deltaproteobacteria bacterium | reverse complement strand
AGCACTTCTCATAGATAACTTCCATTGGATAGCCCTCCTGTATGATGGATTTGATTGCAGTTCATCTTACAATAAGAGAGTCCAACCTGAATACACATTTTCGTGCACCTTTGTGAGCCAAGGCTCGTGAGGGTTTGTCCGGAAAATCCCCTCACCCTGTCATTCCTGCCCCTGCTTACTGCTTGCAGGGGTAAACTCCAGCAGGAATCCAGCGTCTTCCTGAAAGACACTGGATTCCCGCTAAAAACATGCGGGAATGACAAAACAAAGCAATAATTTTCATCCGCCTTGTAAGCCAATGGTTCATACGGGTTTCACCTGTATAAACTCCTAAAAAAATGTCTAAAGCCTGATTCCGTATATCAAAACCTTGGCTGCATCGGTGTCACTGCCGCTGTTTTGCCTGCAAGGTCTTTTGAACTTTTCCGGCTGCCAGATACCATATCGGCGCCATTGCCGCGTATAACACACCGCATGTCTTTGGGCTTAAATATCCGTCAGGGATGTGCATATCGTTAATTTATTAGAGATGAGAGAATTAGAGATTAGAAAAATCCAATTCTCTAATTCGCTAATCCTCTAATCCGCTAATTCTACTCATTTCTGCCATCATAAGCAGCGCATTCACAATGGCCACGGCCACAGTGCTGCCGCCTTTTTTACCTTTGATAGAAATATAGGGAATATCAAGTTTCATCAGTTCTTCTTTGGATTCTTCTGCATCAACAAAACCAACAGGGACACCAATCACCAGCGCCGGAGCTACCTGACCGGCCTTTATCATCTTTATGAGTTCCAGAAGCGCAGTAGGCGCATTGCCTACGGCAACAATATGGCATGTGGGATGTGGAATGTGAGATGTAAAATCAATTGCCTTTCGCATTGCTGCTGCTGTTTTTGTAATCCCTGCGCTTTTTGCATACTGCACTACATCTTCATCTGAAACAAAACACCTCACCTTGCCGCCAAACTTATTCAGCTTTTCCTTACTTATTCCAACTTCTACCATTCTTACATCTGTAATTATATCGGCGCCTTTTGAGATTGCGTCCATGCCTGCCTCAATTGCATTATTGCCAAACCTGACCAAATCAGCATATTCAAAATCCGCTGTAGTATGAATCAGCCGTTTTACTATCGGCAGTTCCAGTGAATTGAATCTTGATTCATCAAGCTGTTCGCCTATCAGACGAAAACTCTCCGCCTCGATGGGATGTTGAAAGATAGGGTTCGAGGATTCAAGGGTTCGAGGGTTCGAGGATTTACTTTCCCTTGACCCCTTGACCCCTTGACCCCATGCCCCCTGTCTTGCTGATTCTATCCTCTCTACCGCCACATCCACCAGCTTTTCATGATAGCCAAGATGCGGCACAAGGGGAATTTCCAGATTGGGGTATTTCTTCTTTGCCGTCTCTATCTCAAACGGAAGGTCTTTTGTAACATGGCTGCCCATGTAAAGAAAATATGGATGAACAATTATTTTTTGAACCCCCTGCTCTGCCAGAATATCCACAGCCTTGGCAAAATTGGGATGCTCGAATTGCAAAAAAGCTGGCTGGACAATGTCATAACCGCCCTTTATCTTGACAGCACGCGCAATATCAAGCAGTGTATTATTTGCATTCGACACAGGACTGCCATGACCTAAGATGAGAACGGCTGTGAGACGTGAGTTGTGAGATGTGAGATGTTGCACAACGCTACCTCCAAAATAAAAATCCCCAGTCCTCGATTTATGAGAGACTGGGGATTAATATATATGCACTATTAACCCTCACCTTCTTTACCATCGAAGAGTTATGTGAGGCATTCCAATGTATCCTGGCAGGTCTCCTGACTTACGATTCATCCTACTCTCTGACGCCTTCCCGGTGAAAACCAGTGGCCATGGTGCAGATTTCGTCTTCGTTTACAGTGGCGGGTCCGTGAGGGGGTCTCACCCTCTTCCCTATTATACCCTCTTTAAAGGGTCACCCTGATACAGTATTTAATTGTGATTTTATTATTACCCCAAGTTATACCATGTGTCAAGAATAAATCCACACCGTAAAATAGCGATTGAAGACCTCACTATTTTACGTAATTATTGCCATGATTTGAAGGAGGTGCTGTTATGCTAAAAACATCAGATTCAGGTTTAAATGAAATTTAAAAGGCAGTTAAAAGTTTGCCATTGGCAAGAAAAGATAGAGATATTGACAATGCTGGGGAAAAAACTCTTTGCAGCAAGGTTTAACAGTCTTCCGAAAGAGTTCAGGGAGTCTGCCAGAAAATATCCTATAACAATAGAGGAGATTACCGGAGAGGTAGAATCTGTCAGGCAAAGGCGATATGAAAATCGTAATTGATACGAATATATGGATAAGTTATTTGCTTGGAAGCCTTTTGCAGGATATAGATAAGAAACTCATTTTGAAAGAGATAAAGGTTGTTGTATCAGATGGGATGCTTAAAGAACTATTGAAAACTGTATAACAAATGTCCCATGTCCGTCATTCCCGTGAAAACGGGAATCCAGACACTTATACAAAATACTGGATTCCGCATCAAGTGCGGAATGACAAAAATACACAGATATAGGACATTAATATCACAGGTATCAATAAGTGAAGTTTCAGGCCGCCCCAAATTTAAAAACATTTTTACCGCCAAAAGAATCAAAGAACTCTTTTCGCTTCTTGACAGCTATGCAATAGTAGTTTTACCGAGTGAAAAGATTGATGTTTGCAGGGATAAGAAAGATAACTTTCTGCTTGAAGTGGCATTGGAAGGGGAAGCCGATTATCTTATTACAGGATAAGACCCAAAGATTTCGAAGCAATGCTTAAATAAATCTGCCCCCTTTGCTTTCCCTTGCTTTCGTCCCCTTTGCTTTCCCTGAGCCATTCCTGAGCTATTCTAAAAACGAATAGATAGAGATGCTGTCAAAATATCGGTAATCGCTGAAATGGAGCTGTAAAATATACCATAAGATAAAAATAAATTAACATTAGGGGTAATAAAAGCATTCGCATGAATGCCTACCATTGAACCTTTATAGCCCGTATAGCCCGTATCACCAAGGGAAATTGTCGTACCCAAACTAAAATCAGTGTTAAAATAATAGTCTCCATAGACACCAAAGATATAATTTGTTTTATCTGTTATGTCATCCTCAGTGTCGTCCCTGGAAATGCTCGTTTCAATATTGTATCCCTTCTGATCTATTTCTTTAACATACTTTGTCAAGATACTGTAAATATGGTGTTTAATCTTTCTATTGCGAGAACTGCTTCCAGTCACATCAATTTCGGAATACTGGTAACGCCCATATACTAAAAATGTGTCCCCGACAAAATAGCCGCCACCGACTCCAAAGGTGTCAGCCTCGTTTTCCGCATCTGTTGGGTAATCATATTTAGTTTCAGATTTTAAGTATCCAACTTGGAATAAAAAAGGACTTTGAGGTCTCATTATTGTGGATGAAACGCTTATAGCAGAGCCATCTCCCTTGAGATTAGTGCTCGTTTCAAAATCACGCTTTGCAAGAAACAATGCAAAATTACCGATTCTTTGCAAGAAAGCAGCCTCTTTCTTCAGTCGACCTTCAGTTTCGACAGAATCTAAATATACCCGCCCACCGATCCAATAAGTATCAGTCTCATTGCCTATGTTGTCATCCGAAGTAGAATACTCGGTAGTTACTTGGAAACGGTATGCTTCTTCTGAAAAGGCTTGGTTTATGAAAATGAAAAATGATACACACAAAGCAAATAATACTCCAAAAACTACTTGTCTCATAATGCCCCTTTCTACATTGTTTTTTACTGGTAAGGGGAAAATGGGGATACCTTCCCTATTATTTCATCGGAAAATAAATCCCCTTTTATTTGCTCCGAAAATAACTACTCATATAACTCCATCACGTCCTCGTCTTAAAAATAGTAAAATGCTGGCTGAACTTTATAATTTGCTCCACGTGCTCTTGGCACATTCCTTTGTTCTTAAACCAGCACGGTCAGTT
>JACRML010000093.1 GCA_016214995.1 Deltaproteobacteria bacterium | reverse complement strand
GTATAAGATTTGCAAATGGGTGTATTGCAAGTGTTACGGCAAGCAGGGTTTCAAATGAAAGGGCAAGAAAAATAACATTGTTTCAGCGCGATGCCTATATTGCAATTGATTACGCAAATCAGAATATGGCAGTTTTCAGAAAGGCTTCCCCAAAAAACGGAGAACCACTATATATTATGGAAGAAGATGTGAAAATAAAAAAGAATGACATCCTACTGGAGGAGATAAAGGCATTTGTCAATTCAGTTATTACCAGAAACACCCCTCTGGTTTCTGGAGAAGACGGCAGAAGGGCGCTTAAAGTTGCGCAGATGATACAAAGGGCTGGGAAGTGGGAGGTGGGGAGTGGGAGATAGAGAAAAGATTATGGGGGGAGGGGAAGTATTTTCCCATATCCCAGTTTTATGACTATCCTCATAGTTGCTGGTGAGGCATCCGGAGATCTTCATGGTTCGAATCTCATAAAGGCCCTTAAAGAGGTGGATTCATCACTTGAATTTTATGGTGTTGGAGGAGAGAGGATGAAGG
The DNA here is from genome assembly GCA_016214995.1 of Deltaproteobacteria bacterium. Classification (GTDB taxonomy): domain Bacteria; phylum Desulfobacterota; class GWC2-55-46; order UBA9637; family UBA9637; genus JACRNJ01. The sequence continues at coordinate 1,007 of JACRML010000093.1, read as the reverse complement.
GCCTTGGTTTTAATGCGTTGGAAGATTCACGGGAACTTGCAGTAGTTGGGATTTCAGAGGTTGTTTTAAAATTAGGCAAACTTTTTTCTGTATTCAACAGACTCAAAAAAACTCTGGATCAAATAAGACCAGATGTTGTTGTCCTTATAGATTTTCCTGATTTCAACCTCCATGTTGCAAAAGAGGCAAGGAAAAGAAAAATCCCTGTAGTGTATTACATAGGCCCTCAGGTGTGGGCATGGAGAAAGGGGAGGGTCAAGAAGATAGCAAGGCTTGTAAATAAGATGCTTGTTGTATTTCCGTTTGAAGAAGATATTTACAAAAGTGCTGGTGTAAATGTGGAGTATATTGGACATCCGTTAATAGGCACGGTATCATGCCAATTTTCTAAAGATGATGCATTGTCAAGTTTGGGTATGGGTAACGGGCCGACGGTTGCGCTTTTGCCTGGCAGCAGAAGACATGAGGTTGAAAGACTTCTTCCTGTTATGATTAAGGCGGCAGGCCTTATCAGGAAAGAGGTGAAGGATGTTCAATTTGTTTTACCTTTGGCAGATACCATAGAGCAGGCCTTAGTTGAAGGGATGATTTTGGATTTTAAATCTCAAACCCCAGACCTCAAATCTCAAATCCATGTTGTAAGAGACCGTTTTTATGAGGTATTGAAGGCATCTGATGCCGCAATTGTTGCCTCCGGTACGGCAACTCTTGAGACTGCCTTAATGGAGATTCCGATGGTTATCGTTTATAAGGTTTCTTTGCTGACCTCTATTATCGGCAGAATGTTTATAAATATTGATTACATAGGCCTTCCTAATATTGTGGCCGAAAAAGAGGTAGTGCCGGAGCTTGTGCAGGGCAATGCTAATCCTATTTCAATAGCAAGAGAGATTTTAAGGTTTTTAAATGATAGCAATGAAAGAAATAAGACTATTTCCGATCTTAAGGATGTCGCAAACAAACTGAGAAAAGGCAATGCATCAAAAAGGGCAGCAGAAGTAATATAT
>JACRML010000090.1 GCA_016214995.1 Deltaproteobacteria bacterium | reverse complement strand
TTTCTTGTAGGAAAGGAAGCCATAAAACAACGTATAACCATAGATGAGGTGATTGATAACGACATACCTGATGTGTGGATTGACCCGCAACAAATGCAGCAGATTCTTATAAACCTGCTGTTAAATGCAATACAATCAATGCCTCAAGGCGGTAAGATAAGAATTATGGTAGGATATAATGGTCTGTCTGACAAGAATTTTGTAGAGGTCTCCATCTCAGATACCGGTTGTGGAATTCCGGAACGGCAGATGGACAAGATATTTAACCCCTTCTTTACCACAAAGGCTACGGGCACAGGTCTCGGTCTTTCCATTGTTCACAGGATAATAAATGAATACAATGGAAAGATAATAGTATCAAGTGTAGTGGGAGAAGGGACCACCTTTCAGATTTTTCTGCCGTTGCTGTCATATCTGTCCAAAATAGACTCTTATAAGGAAGCCTCAACAGACAGTGTATAATTTAAGGTTGCTGAATCCGCAAAAGCTGTCATTGCCGGCGAAGCAATCTTACTTTTCTATAATATGCTTTATAAATCCAGAATAGCCTTCAGGGCGACAGTTATAGGGCTCGCCGGGAATATTTTTCTTTTTGCCATAAAACTTATTGCGGGTATTATTTCAGGCAGCCTGGCGCTCCTGTCAGATGCAATAAACTCTTTCACAGACATTGCAGCATCTTTAGCCATATTTATATGTGTAAGGGTCTCTGATAAAGAGGCTGATGAGGGGCATCCATTCGGCCACCACCGGGCAGAGCCGATAGCAGGGCTTATTGTTGCAGTGCTCGCCGCTGTGCTTGGATTTGAAATTATAAGGGTTTCTGTGGAACGGCTGTTCTCCGGCGATGCAGTGTCTATCGGGACCCTCGCTCTTATAGTTCCGCTAATAACAATGCTGATTAAAGGGATAATGGCATGGCATTTTAAAAGGGTTGGAGATTCTGTAAACAGCCCTGCAATAAGAGCAAGTGCGTTTGACTCTTTAAACGATATATTTGTTTCTTTTGCGGTGCTTATCGGCATAGTGGGGGCAAGACAGGGATACCCGCTTATGGATGCCATAGCCGGTTTTCTGGTGAGCCTCTGGATTATTTACACAGGCTATAAGATAGGCGTAGAAAATATTGATTACCTCATGGGCAGATCGCCCGACCGTGCTTTTATAGAACTCATAAAAGGCGCTGCAAAGGATACGCCAGGTGTAAAGTCTCTGAATAAGATCAGGGCGCACTATGTTGGAAATTTTATCCATGTTGAGATGCATATTGCAGTTGATAAACACCTGTCCACTGTTGAGTCGCACGCAATTGGCGAGGATGTTGAAAAAAGGATTGAGAAATTTGATGCCATTGAAAAGGCATTTGTGCATATAGACCCGATATGAAGACAGTCATGAGTCAAGAGTCAAAAGTCAGGAGATTATGCAGAGAATCTATTACACTTCATTTTTAACCCCTATCGGTAGGATATATCTGGCTGCAACCGAAAAGGGGATATACAGGGTGGCTTGGGAATATAAAAACGTAGAAGACTTTGTGAAAGAAATCAGAAGTAGTAGTAGTAGGGTGGGCTGTGCCCACCGACCTGTTAAAGACATCTCTCATTTTACAGCCATTAAAAATGATATTAAAAGATATTTTTTGGGAACCCCCGTATCATTTAAAAAATATGCGCTGGATTTAAAAGGCACAGATTTTCAGAAAAAGGTCTGGCGGGTTTTATATAATATCCCTTACGGCAAGTTATTGACCTATCAACAGGTTGCAGAAAAGATTGGCAAGCCCAATGCCTCCAGGGCAGTTGGCAGTGCGTGCGGCGCAAATGATTTGCCCATTATCATACCCTGCCACAGGGTAATAGCAAGCAATGGAGGCCTTGGCGGATTTAGCGGAGGATTGAAGCTGAAAATCCATTTGTTAAAATTGGAAGGGGTTAAATTAAGTAACCTGTCCTATCACCAACTATCCCCAAAATAGACATTGATTTTACGGCCACTTACAACACCTTGACACCTTTAAACCCTGTATGTTAGATTAGCCTTGTTAAAGGGTTTCCTTTAAAAAATCATACCTCGTACGCAGATAATCAAACATTCAACTTTATGTGAGGCCCTCTAACGTGGCTAACCTAATCTTATGAAAAAAATCAGATACTTTCCCATGTTAGAGGATTTTATCAGTAAAGCCAAGCAAGGCAACCTTATCCCTGTATATAGAGAAATTATGGCAGATATGGAAACTCCGGTCTCTGCCTTTAAAAGCATTGACAGCGGAGGGGCAGTATTTTTACTTGAGAGTGTAGAGGGCGGTGAAAAATGGGGGAGATACAGCCTTCTCGGCATAGAACCTAAAGTAATTTTTAAGTGCAAGGGCGAAGATATAGAGATTATTGAAGATAGGAAAAGGAGCAAGAGAAAGGGCGACCCTATATCTGTTTTAAAGGAAATACTTTCCAGATATAAGCCGGTAGTAACAGACGAACTGCCTCGTTTTTATGGCGGGGCTGTGGGATATATCGGATATGACATGGTCAGGTTTTTTGAAAACCTTCCGGATATGGCATTATCTGATATTGATATATCCGATGCGTTTTTTATGATTACTGACACCGTGCTTATCTTTGATAATCTTGAGCATAAGATAAAGATTATTGCGAATGCTGTCATTAAAGATAAAGATGGAGATAAGCCTGCTGATGTTTATAAAAAAACGGTTAAAAAGATAGATGCGCTGGTAAAGAGATTGATAGAGGGTCAAGGGTCAAGGGTCAAGGGCCAAGGGAATATCACGGAATCTTCATCTTCCCTGGATGTAGTCTCCAATTGCACAAAGGAAAAATTTATCAAAGGTGTGCTTAAGGCCAAAGAATATATTAAGGCAGGGGATATTATTCAGGTAGTCTTGTCGCAGAGATTTGAGACAGGCCTGAATGTGGAACCGTTTGATATTTACAGGGCGCTCAGGGTTATAAATCCGTCTCCGTATATGTTTTATCTGAGGATAGATGGTGTTGAGCTAATAGGTTCTTCGCCTGAGATACTGGTGAGAGTAGAGGGAAAAGATGTTGATGTGAGGCCCATTGCAGGCACCAGGCCAAGAGGAGAAGATGAGGTTAAGGATAAAAAACTTGAGCAAGATCTTCTTAAAGACCCAAAAGAGATTGCAGAGCATATCATGCTGGTTGATTTGGGAAGAAACGATATTGGCAGGGTGGCAGAGACAGGGAGTGTTTCTGTAAATGAGCTTATGGTTGTTGAGAAATATTCTCATGTTATGCACATTGTCTCAAATGTTCACGGGCAACTGAAAAAGAATAAGGATAGTTTTGACGCCCTGCGCGCATGTTTCCCTGCCGGCACATTGACCGGCGCTCCAAAGGTCAGGGCAATGGAGATTATTGAAGAGATAGAGCCGGTGAAGCGCGGTGCCTACGGCGGCTCTGTAGGCTATTTCGGTTTTTCAGGCAATATGGATATGGCAATAACCATACGGACACTGGTGGTAAAAAATGGTAAAATCTACATACAGGCAGGTGCAGGCATTGTAGCTGATTCAGTTCCTGAAAAGGAATATCAGGAGACTATAAATAAGGCAAAGGCGATGTTGAAAGCGGTAGAAATGGCAAGGGAAGGGTTGGAATAATGTTACTCATGATTGACAACTACGACTCCTTTACCTACAACCTAGTCCAGTATTTTGGCGAACTGGGCGAAGATGTAAGGGTGTATCGTAATGACAAGATTACGGTAAAGGAGATAGAGAAACTTAAGCCGGAAAGGATTGTAATATCTCCGGGCCCGTGCGACCCGGAAAAGGCGGGCGTGTCTGTTGAGGTTATAAAGAAATTTGCAGGAAAAGTTCCTCTCCTCGGCGTCTGCCTTGGCCATCAGTCCATTGGCTATGCTTATGGTGCAAAGATTGTCAGGGCGGAGCGGCTTATGCACGGAAAGACTTCGCCCATCTATCACGACGGCAAGACCATTTTCAAAGGCATTAAAAACCCATTTGAGGCAACCAGATATCATTCGCTGCTTATAGACAAGAAAACCCTCCCAGACTGCCTTGAAATAAGCGCATGGACAAAAGAGGGTGAGATAATGGGGGTGAGGTATAAAGAAAAGGGGCAGGGGCCTGCCCCAGCAGGCTTTAAGCACGGGGCAAGGGGTCAGAAAAGATTTATACTGGAAGGGGTGCAGTTTCATCCTGAGTCAATACTGACGAAGGCTGGGAAGGATATATTGAGGAATTTTTTAGAGTTGGCAAAGTAGTTCACGCTGAAAATTGCCCATCTGCTGCGTTGTCGCTGCGGCTTCTGCCCTCAACATACTACTAAAGTATGCCTCGCTTGAAGCCTTGCTCCGCCTTGCATCTGGGCAATTTTTGAGCGTGAACTGATAGAAGCAATACTAAAAAACAAGGAGGATATGTTATGGCAGGGCCATTAAGTATATCTCGTTCTTTAATTGATATTGTCAATACCATAGAAGTAGAGGGGGATATTAACAGCAAGGTAAAACATATCATTGAGAATGAATTGCTAAGGCGGTTAAACAGGTATGAACTGACTGTAAGAAATCTTGAGAAAAAATACAAGGTTACCCTTTCAGAATTTAAGAAAAAAGGGATAGTGGCGAAAAAAGGTTATTCTTATGAGGTTGAAAATGACCTGTGGGAATGGGAGTCTTCGCAGGATGGAATTAAAACAGTAAAGGCAGAGATTAAGAGGTTAAGGGGCATTCAGTGATAAAGAAGGTCGTCTTAAAAATAGAAGAAACCTCTTTAAGATTTCCTTTTATAAAAAGAGTTGTTAGGATTGACGAAACAGAGAACACTGTAAAATACAGGCTTATCATAGAGGAAGATTTATTTGTTCAAGTCTATGTCAATGTGGAAAATGATACGGTTGGGTTTGTTCTTATAAACAAAGGGCAGCGGATATATGGAAGAGACTCAATATGTGGCAAGTGGCACAGGCATACATTTGAACTGCACTTCCCCCGAAATAGCGGACACACCGAAAGGTTAGGTTATAATAGAACCTTAAAACCTTAGGAGGTGTGCAATGCAAGAGAGGAAAGTGAACAGGAAGTACGATAAGCAGTTTAAGGAAGAAGCAGTAAGACTT
>JACRML010000089.1 GCA_016214995.1 Deltaproteobacteria bacterium | reverse complement strand
TAGCAGTGCCGTTTAAGCCGCGGCTTATCGTCCTGAAGAGATCCTCGTCTGTAGGTAGTTCGCCGCTCTGTGTGGTTCGGAATTTATATGTGCCAGCAGTAAAGTCTCTCGGACGCGGGTCTAAAGAATCAGCCGCCGGCCCATCCCCATCCCCCTCAAGTCCATGGCAGAAACTGCATCTCTTAAAATATATAAGCTTCCCCTTTTCTACAGCCTCTGGGGTTTTTGCAAGTTTTGTCTTTGAGGGCATATCAGCAGCATGAATGAGAGTTACAGGTTGCAGGTTGCAAGTTGCAAGTAAAAATAGAGCTATGAAAACCTTTTTCATCTATTACCTCCAGATTAGATTTCAGATTAAGGTTAAAGACTTAAAACTTAAATCTTAAATCTTTTAACTTAAATCTAAAATCGTAAATCTAAAATCGTAAATTTTAGTTACTCCTTCTTCCCTTCCGCCTTTTCAGGTTGTCTGGGTGTCTTCTGAGCCATGTCATATTCTGCCAATAGGATTTTCCATCTGTATTCTTCCGGAAGGTCTCCCTTCCATACCGGCATGGCTGAATCCCATGGGGTTGCCTCAGCTGGAAGGCCCCTGCCTCCATTTGCAACCCTCCAGAATGTATAACCCTCCACTATGGTCTCTATTGTCCCGTTGTCTGTAAAGTTTATTGGCCTGAGTCTGAATCCGTCTGCCATAGGGCCGTCTCCGGCAGTAGAGTCGCCATGGCATGGACGGCAGTTCATGGCATAGAGCGCCCTGCCTTCAAAAAGATACTTTTCTATAAGGGCGTGTTTTGCCTTGTCTTTATTTATATTCCCAGCCTTTACTTCTTTTAAAAATGCTTGCATAGGTTCTGTTGGTATGAATCCAAGGATATTTTCGTATTTGCCTTTTACCTTTTCCACATCAGGCATTGCCTCTGGTATGAATTCCACTTTGTTGGCCTTTACCTCTTGTATGAATTTCTCCACTTCACCCTCGTTTGGGTTTCTTAGCGGATTTTCCAGCGTTTCCATAGCCTTGGGAAAATTGCTGGATGGGTGCTGGATTCTTAAGGATATTGGCGAGCTTACCTTTGGAACTGTGCTTGAATAGACCTGCCATCCAAATATAAGCGGGGCTATGACCAGCGCTACTGTTCTTGTATTGGCGCCGTATTCTCCGCTTAATAGTTTTTTTATTGGGTTTAGAAATTCCTGAAACTTTTCCTCTGAAAATGAGATATAGATGCCAAGCGCCACAAGGGTTAAAGCTATATAGAATATAATCAGTGTCCCGGGCACGGACAGGGGAAAGGGCAGCCCTGTTATCTTTCTCGATATAAGGGGTATAATCCATTCAATAATCCCATATACTACTATCAGGGTGATTATTGTTGACCAGAATGCCCCGAGTTTAGTTCCATTTTTCATTTAAAAACCTCCGTCTTTAAATACAGTTGTAAGTTGCAGGTTGTAAGTTGTAAGTCTTAACTTGAATCTTGTATCTTTAATCTTAAATCTTTAATCTTAAATCTTTAATCTTAAATCTTTAATCTTAAATCTTTAATCTTAAATCTTTAATCTTAAATCTTTAATCTTAAATCTTGAATCTGTAGTTTATTTCTTCTCTTTCTGCATTATCATAAATGCCAGCACATCCTGATAATCTTTGACCGTCAGCATCTCCAGCATGTCTTCGGGCATGATGCTTTTGTTTTTGTCCTGGGCTATTTCTTTGATATCTCCCCGTGCAATGGTTATAATCTCGCCGGACTGGGTTGTTATATCCACCCCTGTTGCGTCATCTCTGAGCTTAAGGCCGGTAATCTTTTTGCCTTCTTTATTGGTAACTACATAGGTCTCATAGCCGGGGGTAAAGGATACTGCGGGCTGGAGTATGGCCTCGGATATGAATTTTATGCCTTTTGTTCCAATACTACTCAGGTCGGGGCCTACTTTTCCGCCCTCTCCCTTTAGCACATGGCAGTTGCTGCATGTTGCTTTAAACACCTCTTCGCCATGCCCTGGGTCTCCGCCGCCTGCTGCGCCAGCAGCTTGTATCCTGTCCCAAAACTTTTTGCTTATCTCGGTTGGGTTGTTTATGGCTTCTATGTTTACATCTCCGCCCTGGCTTTGCATATAAGCTATGACTGCCTTTATTTCGTCTGCTGTCAGAGAAATAGGGTGCGCATATACGACTGCCATCTCATTTTTAAAACTATCCACAATATATGCGCCTGGGTCCGCCAGAGATTCAACCAGATAATATGTGGCTGTGTATGGTTTGCCTGTTGCCTTTTCCCTCTCTTTTGCCCTTTCTACTGCCCTCGCACCCATTGCAAGAGGGAATTTGTCTCCCCATACGCCGTGATTTGGACATCTGACAGCGCTGCCTTTATCTCCTATGCT
>JACRML010000088.1 GCA_016214995.1 Deltaproteobacteria bacterium | reverse complement strand
CTGCTCCCTATTGTCTGCATCGTGTCTGCCCCTCATAAGCTGAAGATAATCCACGATAACAAGTTTTATGCCATGCTGTTTTGTAAGCCTCCTGGTCTTTGCCTTTATCTCCAGCACGGATTGAGCAGGTGTATCATCTATAAATAGAGGGGCCTCATGCAGGCTGTCAACCGCTCTGATGAGTCTGCTCCAATCCTCATCCCTTAACTTTCCGTTCCTCAACCTATGAAGGTTGACTCTTGCCTTGGAGGCAAGCAGTCTTTGGGCAAGCTGCTCTTTGCTCATCTCAAGCGAGAACACTGCCACAGGATTGCCTGCATCGGCCGTGCTCTGGGCAATATTCAGACAAAATGCCGTCTTGCCCATGCTGGGTCTTCCGGCAATAATAATAAGGTCTGCAGGCTGCAAGCCTGATGTAAGCTCATCAAACTTGTCAAAGCCTGTCGGCACGCCTGTAATATTGCTAGTCCTGCCAGAGAGCCCTTCAATGGCCTTAAAGACGCCTGTAACTAAATCCTTGATAGGATAAAAAGATTGTTTTGTCTTGTCTTCTGCGACATCAAATATTATCTTCTCAGCATCGTCAAGAAAATCATCTATTTTTTCTTTGCCGTCATAACACCTTGTTATTATTTCTGTGGAGGCATTTATAAGCTTTCTTAACAGGGCCTTCTCCCTCACTATTTTCGCATAGTAGGCTATATTCGCAGCAGTAGGTGTGGATTCTATAAGTGCGGCCAGATATGAGCTTCCGCCTATAGATTCAAGCGCGCCCATGTTTTTAAGAGCGGCTGACAATGTTACAAAGTCTATGGGCTCGTTTTCTTTCTCCCTGAGAGAGAGCATGGCCTTAAATATTTTTTTGTGGGCATCCCTGTAAAAATCTTCGCCGCTTTGCTCTAATATGCCGATAACCTTATTAATGGCATCATTTTCGATAAGGATGGCCCCAAGGATAGACTGCTCTGCATCAATATTTTGCGGAGGGAGCTTGTGAAGGGATAAATCTTGTGCTGGAATTGCCATAGTAATACCGTGAATCGTGTCCGTGTCCCGTGTCCGTAAGAAGAAGTTTTTTTATACGGTCACGGATAACGGACACGGACAACGATTTTTATTCCTTTACAACACAAACCTTGAGGCTTGCCGTAACCTCCGGGTGAAGTTTTACAGGGACTGTAAAAATACCAAGGGCTTTAATTGGTTCTTCAAGATGTATCTTTTTGCGGTCTATCTGGATGCCGCTCTCTTTAATTTTTTCCTCAATATCAAGAGAAGTAACTGAACCAAAAATCTTATCCTCCTCGCCTGATTTACGGGCAAAGCTTAAGGAGAGTTTTTCTATCTCTTGGGCTAATTGTTGAGCCTCTTCCCTCTGTTTCTCTGCCTTCTTTTGCCAGAGTTTCATCTCTTTTTCCAGGAGTTTAAGATTTTTGGGCGTGGCTTCAAGGCCAATTCCATGTGGAATCAAATAATTTCTTGCATAGCCATCGGCAACCTTAACAACGTTTCCCAGCTTACCAAGGGAAGGGGCGTCTTTCTTTAGTATGATTTCCATTATTCTAGTGCCTCCTTAATTAGCTCACGCTTAAAAATGACCATCTGCATTGTCAGCGGTGCTGGTTTCCATCTTCACATGCCTAAAACAGGAGTTGTTTGTGGCGGCAAAAGAATCGCCATGAGGAGTTGGTTCCTGCATCAGTACAACCTCTTGTTCTGCCTAGCATCTGTGCATTTTTGTGCGTGAACATCATTTAAAATAATTCAAACAATAGTCAAAAATTTTTAGCATAAAAGGTCGTTTTTCACTATGAACTAATTAGTGAGCAATGTGCTGTTTAAAGACTGTTTACTAATTACACTACAGCCGTAGTAAATGGAAGAAAGGCAAGTATCCGTGCCCTTTTTATGGCTGTTGCCACCTCCCTCTGATGTTTGGCGCAGTTGCCGGTAATTCGTCGGGGGGTAATTTTCCCGCGCTCGCTTATAAACTGCTTAAGTATCCTGAAATCCTTATAATCTGCTTTCATATTCTTGTCAGCGCAAAAACGGCAAACCTTTTTTTTCTGAAAAGAACGTTTGCCCCCAAACTGCTGCCGTCCCCCGCTTGTAGCCTCTTTTTTACCCCTATTTTCACTCATTGATTTATCTCCTTAGATTCTTTAGCCTCTTTTTTGTTTTTAGCCTTTTTGGTATTCTTTATTTCTATCTTTTTAATTGTCTGGTAGCGGATAACATCCTCATTTAGCCGCAAAATCCTCTCAACTTCTTTGCAGGCCGATGGGTTGGCTGATATATTCAGGAGAACATAATAGCCATCCGGATATTTCCTGATCGGATAGACCATTTTTCTCTTACCCCACTCCTCAACTTTTGTAATCTGGCTGTTGAGACTTCCAACGGTATCTTTTGCCTTTTGTATGATACCTTTTATGATGTCATCCCCAGCATCCGGTCTTGCAATGAAGACCACTTCATAATTATTATTCATCTATGCGCCTCCTTATGGATTCCTATCCACGACATTTGTATTGTATATGGATTAGGTTAGCCGCTGGATTTTCCAGTGGCAAGGATTACTTTAAGTGCAGTTTTATACTATATTTTATTGTTAAAATCAAGAATATTTTGTAATATATAAATCTGGATTTTTTAAGGCAGATACCGTTGCGCATTGCGGCGAATCTCTTATGGGCATGTTTGCCTACACTGTAGACTGTGTTGACATCGCCACAGGTTGGACAGAGCAAAGGGTTGTATGGGGCAAAAGTGAATACGGTGTTATGGAGCAGATTAAGGATATTGAGAAATCCCTTCCTTTCCCTTTGCGCGGTTTTGATTCGGATAACGGTTCTGAGTTCTTAAACTATCACCTCTTAAGACATTTTACCGAAAGAAAACAGCCTGTCCAATTCACGAGAAGCAGGACTTATCACAAGGATGATAATGCTCATGCGGAGCAGAAGAATTGGACGCAGGTAAGGCAATGGCTCGGTTATCACAGATTTGATCATCCTGATGCGCCGTTTCTTATTAATTGCCTCTATAAAACTGAATGGAGGCTTTTTCATAATTTCTTCTGTCCTTGGGTTAAGCTTGTTGCAAAGCAAAGGATTGCTTCAAAGACGATAAAACGCTATGATAATCCAAAAACTCCTTTTCAGAGAGTTATGGAATCTCCTCATATTGCTGATAGCGTCAAACAGAATCTCAAAGAACAATTCCTTTCTATGAATCCTTTTAAAACTGAGAAAGGTATGGAAATAAAACTGAATAAGGTGTTTATCCTTTGTTATAAACCCAAACCATGATAACTCTATATTATTCTGTCTTTCGGTAACATTTTGTTATGAGTCAACGGGAAGTTGTGTAATGTCAAAGTTGGCAGAGTTGATAAAATTGTGTCTTCAACACGCAATGGACAGGTTGAGATTAGAGTGCAGTGTCAAATCACGGTTTGGGGCGGGCAAAATGTATTTTGTGGGTTAATTGTATTAAGCAAACCAACCGTGTTGGCGTAAACGACAACATGGCCGTCTTGATCCAAAGGTGGTGGCTATATCATCTTACTTGCAGTTATAACAGTTTCTGCTATATCTTTTAGTTTTTTATTTTCTTTCTGAGATTGGCTCTGGAGAAGCTTGAAGGCTTCATCTTCCGGAATATTTAGCCGCTTCATGAGTATACCCTTTGCCCTTTCAACAAGCTTCCTTGTCTCAATTGCATTTTTTAAGCCGCTAACCTCTGTCTTGAGTGCTGTAAATTCCTTAAATCTGGCAAAGGCAAGCCTTATGGCAGGGAGGAGGTCCTTCTTTGTTATTGGTTTTAGGATATAGGCGAACACGCCGCTTTCTATTGCCCTCTCAACCAGAGGTCCGGAGGAATGACCTGTTATAAGGATTATGGGAACCGGCAGGCGGCCAGTGATAATCTTCGCAGCCTCAATGCCATCCATTTTTGGCATCTTAATGTCCATGATGACCAGGTCTGGTTTGAACTCGTCATAAAAGGCCACGGCCTCTTCGCCTGTAGTTGCTACGGCTACAATATTAAATCCCATCACCTCAAGCTGAGATGCAAGATATTTTCTAATTGCTGCACTATCATCTGCAATCAGGACGCGGCTGGTTTCTTCAATATCCATTTTTTGGGGGGATGTTTTTGCTGTCATATTTTATTATATATAGCTCAAATCTCAAAGCTAATAGTATCAAAGCATCATAATAAAAACTTTGACTCTAAGATTCTTTGACACTTTGACTTCCTCGCCCTTTTGAGTTTTGAGCCCTCCTTTCAAGATATTCAAAAAACTGGTCAAAGGTCAAGCTAAATAGGAAAAAGAAACCCACCGACGGCAGATAGAGCCGGTGTTCAAAGATAACATCTATTATAGGAACAAAGCTAGAAGTTGGAGACAGTATTATAAAAAACCACAATATAAAGAAGGCGATTAAAGACCGTTGTCCGTAACCGTTATCCGTTGTCGTCCGTTTGAGGAGGAGAAGATATAGAGCAAATCCAACAATGGCCAAAAGAATGATAAGTGATACAAAGGCCGGAGGTATAGGATAATTTAATACAGTTCCTTCTTTTACCACTGGAACCTCGAAAAGCCCTTTTGAGATAGGGAAGTCATAATCCACGTTCTGATTTATAGGCACAAAAAGAAGGATAATATAATATATAAGCACATTAAACTGGGTAAACAGGTATTCCTTTGGCGTTATACCCTGAACATTAAAGCCTGCTGAAGCGCCTGAACCAGTTGAAACGCCAGGAGTCTCCTGAAGGCCGGTGAAGGTTGGCGCAGCTAAAAAACCAAATATTGAAATAATAATAATATATATGGGCAGCCTAGACATAAGCTTTTTCAGGCTGCCATTTGCAAGAAAACAGTAATCATAGAGAAATATAATGGCAGGAAGGGTGATAGCAATTTCCTTGGAATAGAACCCTAATATATACGAAATAGCCACGGCTCCATAAAGCAGAACCTTTGCAGGCATCCTTATTACACCTGTGCCTTTTATAAACAATAAAAGACCGATGAGCATAAACATCGATGCAAGTGTTTCCATCCTCTGAACAATGTAGGTCACAGCCTGCGTCTGTATAGGATGCACAGCAAAAAGCAGGGCTGTATAGATGGCTATTTTTTTTGCTCTACCCGTAAAGCTGTCAATGCGATTAAGGGTAAGGAAAATCAGAAAATAAACCAATATGCTGTTTGTAATATGTATGGCTAGGTTTACAATATGATAACCTACAACATTCATCCCGCCTATGGCGTAGTTTATGGCAAGGCTCAGCATTGCTACACCGCGCTGACCTCTCACTATATCAATCCAATTGTTTAAACTTTTTATGCTGTAGTTTTCCACAATGCTTGTGGTATCATCAAAGTGGAAACTGGCATTGAATGTATTGGAATATATCAGAAATGTAGATATTGCAATCAATAAACCTGCCACAAGATGAAATCTTCTGCTTTCAAATATCTTTTCTATGTTCAACCTTCCAGACCTCCTATTGAGGGGTTCTTTGTAGTTTCAAAACAAGGCCCCTTACTTTCCCGTATAGCCTTTGAAATATAAATGTAATTCCAATTAGGTTTAATTGGGTTCACTGCTTTTCACTTTTTCTTATTTCTTCAAGTGATGTTTTAAGCATCGCGATTTCCTGGCTAAGCTTCTTATTCTTCTCACTAATATCTGATATAATAACTGAAAAATGAAGCACTATCAAAAGAAGAAATACAAAGGCCACAAGAAAAAGAAAAGACGGAGAATATGCGACATCTAAAGAGCTGGCGATTTTATCCAATAGCCTCCTCCACACCGAAAGCACCAACAAAACAATGGCGGATATCAACCATAGGATGGCGTATTGCTCTTTAAGCATCCCGCGCCTTATAAGGTCTACAATACTTACAAAAACGCCGATACTAAAGATAATAGCAAAAATTTGGATAGACTGCATTGTGCCTACCTTTTAACCCTCTTTAACATATCTATAAATACTGCCAGTAAGACCTTTATCATATAATAAATGGCTTGTAAAGGCGTTATAGAGGATTTCCCTCCCACCCTAGGCTCCATGTTTACAGGAACTTCCATGATATTAAATCCTGCTTTATGAAGCAAGACAAGCACCTCTACCTCCGGATAGTCTTCAGGATAGCTTTGAGCAAAAAACCTTATAGTCTCTTTGCCGGCAGCCCTGAAACCTGAAGTTGTGTCTGTCAATCTATGGCCTGTTATCATGGATACCACCGCTGCAAAAACCTTTATGCCGAGATTTCTTGCCAATGATGGCTGATATTCTCCAGACCCAAGAAATCTGGAACCTATAATCATATCGGCCCTTTTTTCCATAGCAGGATCGATAAGGTATTTTATCTGGTCGGGAGGATGCTGGCCGTCTGCATCTACCTGGACAGCTATATCATAACCCATATTAGCCGCATATCTGTAGCCTGTCTGCATAGCGGCACCGATACCCATATTGTAGGGAAGGTCTATAACAGTGGCACCAAGTCCTTTGGCAATATGGCTGGTAGCATCTCTTGAGCCGTCATTTATAACTAATATATCAACATGCGGAAGTTCTTTATTAACAGCCGATATGACACCTCGAATACTTTCAGCCTCATTGTAGGCTGGCATTATAATCAATATCTTGTTCATAAATTCAGATTAGCCCGAAAAATGCATTTGGTTTTCCTTTTTCGGGTGCAAACGCAAGATTTGAGCCAAAGACAAGGAAAAGCTGGCTGGACAAAACGGAGCATACTGTTTTAAGTATATGAGTATTTGGACAGCCTGACCCCTTGCTCCGCAATAGGTGCCCATGACGCAGTATTTAGCCAAAGCCTGCCCCTTGAAGGTTTTTATCAGGGGATTGCGTTTGTAAGAAAATGCTATTGCATTTTCTGGGTTATACATTACCATTAATTCTATACCAGGCAAAGCTCATATACTCATAAAATGCAACAGTTGATGTTGCTAGATTATCTGTCCTTGGTATAAAAGAGTACAGGGATATTGTTTTTTGCTCACTGATATAATCTGTTGGAGCAGGAACAATATCCATGCCAATCTTTTTGAACATGGCCGCAGCCCTTTTCATATGATACGCAGATGTAACAAGGGTTATCTTTTTATTTCCAATAAGTTTGTTTAATTCCCTGACGCTTTCAATAGTATTTCTTGAATCTTTCTCAATAAGTATATCTTTAGGCGGAAAATCAAGTGAGACAGCGATATCCTTCATGGCATCGGCCTCAGAAATATTTTGTTTCTCAAAATCACCGCTCCCCCCGGAGATAACAATGGTTGCACCTGGAATCTGTCTGTAAAGTGTCATTCCATAGATAAGCCTTGATAAAGATGCTTTGGATGGCCGTGGACTGATACCAAGCCAGGAAAGGTCTACTGCGCCACCTGTCAGAACTACAATAGTATTTGCAGGGATTAGAGCAGAATCTTTAACAAGCGGAGAGAAGCTTGATTCCAATGGCTTTATGAGCGCATCAGAAACAGGTCTTATGCTAATCAAATAAAGGATAGAAAACCCGGCCACGATAAAAACCTTAGCAAGGCGGGGGTGTCTTTTTACCAGCAGAAACCCCAATGCCATAACTATTATCAGGCTGGAAGGCGGCAGAACAAGAAATAAGATAATTTTTGATAGTATAAAGCCCATTATTTTTAATTCATACGGTCACGGATATGGAAAACGGACACGGTTTTATTTTATCACCTTCCAGCCTGTAAGAATCAAATCTTTTAATTTCTTAAGTGAATTAACCTGTTTTAATTGAAACAAAATCCGTTTCGGATTGAGATAAAACCATCTATTGGCCCGCTTCACCGCCTTTTCTAACGATTCTTTTGGTAAATCAGGATACGAAACAAGGGCCTTCTCTGTCGGAGATAAATTATTTTCAAGGTCATCTATCTCCGGTTCAACTGCAAAACCCTGTTTTCTTGCCTTTTCAGCAAATTCGGTTCCAGGAAATGGAGTGGCAATACTGAACATGCAATAATTCATGGGCAGCGCTGATACGCCTTTGATAGTCATTTCCATACTCTCTTTGGTTTCTACAGGGGAGGCTCCAAACATGATATTGGCCTTTGGTTCTATACCATACTTATTTAAGAGTTCAACAGCCCTTTTGACCGTAGCAACATCCATATCCTTTTTTATGTCATCCAGCACGGCCTGATCCATGGATTCCACGCCGAGGTCAACATACTTGCATCCTGCCTCTGCCAGCGCCTTTACCATTTCATCATCCAGAATCAAATCACACCTTGCCAGAACACCGAAAGGCAGGCCAACCTCTTTTAGTCCCGCGCAAATTTCAAGAATCCTTTTTTTGCCACCAAAGAGAAATAAGTCATCAACCACAGAAACTGCCTTATATCCATTAGCCTTTACTAACTTAAATTCTTCAATAATATTTTGCGGAGAGCGGAGTTTTACCGGCGGTTTCTTGCCGTTGTTAAATCTCTTCCATTCCAACTCCCTTGCCCAACTGATAGCATTCGGCACACAGTAGTAGCACCTGAAACTGCATCCGCGGGATGTGAGGATAAGGGTTACAGGCCTATCAGGAAGCTTGGGGTTAAAATAGTCATCTTGTTTTTCTCTGATAAGATGCCTTGCCGGAAACGGCAGAGAATCCAGGTCTTCGATGACGCCGTAGGTTGCGGTTTCAACCATCGCGCCGTTTTCGAGATAGGAAATGCCTTTTACGGCACCGAGCTTGTTTGTTTCCATGCCCCTGATCAAATCCAGTATAATAAACTCCGCCTCCCCACGGACGGCATAACACCCTTCGCTCAGGAGAAAATTTTGCGGTTTGAGTGTCGGATGCGGGCCGAAGAATATTATCTTTGCATTGCTGTTATCAAGGATATGCCGGGCAGCCCTTACATCAATACCTTCCGCAAGCAGCACGGTGTGGAAAATATAAACATCATACTCCGCATTGTTCACAAATCGGCAAAAATCGTCCCACGAGTTTCCGTCGGTAAAATCCTTAAAGGCAACCATATGTCCTTCTTGCTCAAGTACGGAGGCGACATACAGCATGGGAAGTTCAGGCTGCTTATAATAAGTAAAGGTGCAGCCGTAAACCCGTTCCGGGGTCTTGCCCTGTTCTTTTGCAGGTGGTATTAGAAGGCAGATTTTCATCGTGATAATCCTGATTTCAAGCTCCATTTCAGCATTGCCCAACACCAGACCACATTTCGCAGCAGATGCACCAAAGGAAGGAAAAGAGAGGTAGGGTCTTTCTGTTTTCTGAACACCCCCACGGCAAAAACAAACCGATCTGTCAAAATGAGACCAAGAATTCCGAAGGCCCCAAACAAGAAATAGCCGCCGATATATGCGTAGGCAGTAAACGGCAGGCAAGCGGTTGCAACGAATAAAATAAAACAGAGCAAGGTTAGTGGCGCCTGCATAATCATCCTAATTCCCGAAACGCTGTCGCCGGCAATCCTTTCCCTGTGCTTTTGAATAAGCTGCATCCTGCCGTAGGCTGAGTGATACTGCTGCTTTATGTATCCTTTGAAATCCGCCTTCCAGTAATGGTCGCAGAGGGCATCCTTCCTGAAAACAAGTTTGTATCCCGCCTTTTGGAGCCGGTAGCTCATGTCGTTGTCATAGCCGTATTTAAAGGCTGGATCAAAGAGTCCTGTTTTTTCTATGGCCGATTTTCTGTATGCCGTATCGCCCGTGCAGACCTGTGTTACATATTTTGACGGTATGCTGTCATACCGAGCCTCTACATCATAGCCCATCATCCTTGCCCATAAAGAAACTCCTTGCGGCGTTTTATAATAACCCTGAACAGTGCCAACTACCGGGTCGTCAAATTCTTCCATTATTTTTCTCAGCCAGTCTTTGTGAAGAACCACATCCGAGTCCACACTGCATATAATATCATACCTTGCGGCCTTAAAGCCGTTATTGGTGGCAGCCACAGCCCCCTGATTTGGCTGGTCTATAATCGTAAGACCACCTCTCCCCTGAAAAGTCCTGGCTATCTCCAGGGACCTGTCCCTGCTCCCGTCATTAACAACTATGACCTCCACAGGGCCTTGGTAGTCCTGGTCAAATATTGCATCAAGGACATTCTTTACGTGCCTTTCGGCGTTGTACATGGGGATTACAATACTTACAGGAGGACTCATTGTTTTATAGATTCCTTTTTATATGTTCTTAAGCCTTTCGAGCATAGGTGTCGCAACCCTTTCCCAATCAAAATTCTCTTTCACGAAGTTCCTTCCATCTATCGCAATAGGGTTGAAGTCTCTGTCGCTCTCAAGGAAATCAAGGAGTAAAGAGACCATTTCTTCAGGGGTCTTGGTTACTACCGCGTGTTTCCCCGGAATCAGCCCGTTTATGCCCTCCACTCCTTCAGGAGTGCTCAAAACCGGTTTGCCGCACGCCATATATTCCAAGGCCTTTAACCTTACGCCCCCAGTAAGGTGATGCCCTGGTGAGTAAGGGAGGACGGTAATATCTGCGTTGCTAATCCTTGATGCGATATCAGGAACCCCTTCTTCGAGCAAGAACCATTCATTCTCTTTTTTAATCTCTTCCATTAAGGTGACAGGTATATTGTGAATGGGGCTGCTAATCAAGTGTAAGATGAAAGGTATATCCGTCTGTTTCCTCAACAATCTACCTATCAAGAGGAAATTTTTTATAGCATCAATATTCTGGCTTGAGTAAGTGCTACAGTTAAAAAATATGACCTTTTTGTCCTTCTCCTTTTTATATCCAGGGATGAACCTACTGCAATCGACACCATTGGGCACAAAAACCGTAGCCCTTCCTCCGCGTTTCTCACAATAATCGCGGCAGACATCTGATGTATAAGTAAACTCATCGCACATCCTAAACAATGTCTTTTCCATAAACATAAATAACCTTGAGATGATTGTATTCCCCTGGGATCTAAGCATATCGGACACAGTGATAATATCATCCACGAACACCCTCGCTCCAGTAAAGGCCTTGATTATCAAGGCTGGGGGGATGGAATATACATGCTCCGCCTGTATTACATCAATCCTCTCCTTTCTAAGATATTTAAAATATACAAAAAAAGTAAGGAGGGTTTGAAGTAGCATGGAATATGCCCGCGCAGGGATTCGGTATCGCAGAAGCCATTTTGGAACTGGGATGATAGCCCTCATGACCTTATAACCGTTTAACTCTTCCTTTCTTTCACGTTTATTCTCTATGTTAGGAGCAAAGATAATAACCTTATACCCGCTTTTCGTATACACTTGCGCCAGGTTTTCTATTCTTACCCCTAATCCCTCATAAACGGGGTAGTCGTTATAAGTAATTATCAATATATGCGTTCTTGCTATCTCTTTCATGCAGGCACTGCCTCTACATTGACATCCCGGTGCATGGCCCCGGCAAAGAGCAGTGTCTCCGCCTCGCCCCCTGCATATCCAACATAAACATCAAAATCCGGATGCAGAAGATTAGGCGACACCTCTGCATCTATAGCCCTGTTAAGATAAAGGAGGACTTTCCTGTAGCCATCGGGCATGGCAAGGACTTTAGCGAATTTTCTTGATATAAACAGTTCAACTAATCTTGTGACCTTAAATCTTAAGGCATTAAAAATCTTTTTCCTTAAGGTTTTTGAGACATATAGCCTCCTCTTTGCCGGTTTCGATATGACATCATAAGCCACAAAAACACTCGGGATGCTGGGGGAACGCATAGCAAATCCCGTCTCCGTGAATTCTGCCTGAACCAGACCAAACGCATTTTCCTTCATTAGCCGGTGCGCCTTCATCCCCAGTATCATGTATGAAAATATTATAGAGACAGGGTTTCTCGAAGCCGGAGTCTCAAATATGTAAAAATGGACCTCCTTGCAGAATGGCTTCAAGTCTGCAACATAATTTATTTCAAACGGCTCAATCCTTGAAAAGAGATAAACCTCATGGTCTTTCGAGATGGCCTTTATACTCTCAAATACCGATATCCCTCCAGCGTGGGTTGCGCATAGGTAAGGCAAAAAAGGTGTTACTATGAGTATCTTCAATAAATACAAGTCCTTGCTATATTAGTCTTTTCTGGAAATAAACACCAAATGTTTCTCATGGTCTCTAAATCAACTTCTTCGCCAGGCAAAAAACCCCTGCGGTCGCAGTCCATCTCGACAAGGAGTTCATCACAATTGCCATAGTCCTGCCAATGATATTCAGTTTATATAACCTTTTGTCGTGGAGTTGTGGGAAATCGGCCCATATACCGAGAGACTTCCTTTTATCTGCAAAATCATCCCAATCTGAAAGAACAATCTCAAAACCGTATTTCTTCAACAGATTCTCCGCCTCCTGCCTGTTATATCTATATTCTGCAAAATGAATAGAGTCCCCCTTTAGTCTTCGCCAATACAGATATATCGCCCTTAAAGGGTGAGAGATTATCTTTCTAAATATATTTTCCATGGGAACAGTAAAGAAGATCGTCCCTCCTGGCTTTAGTACCCGATAAGCCTCCTTCAAGGCATCTTCGCACCCTTCCTCGAAATGTTCGACTACTCCTAATGAGATATACGCCCCAAGAGCATTGTCATAGTATGGCAGCCTTCTTATGTCCCCATACTGAACTTTGAGGGAAGGGTTCCAGGCTTTAAGTTTGTCTATCACGGCCTTGTTATTGTCTATTCCGGCGATATCATAACCCTTCTCGCTTAAAAAGATCACCCAGGCGCCGAGACCGCAGCCAGCCTCGAGAATGGGTTCGTTTTTCGGCAGGTATTTTAAAAACGTGTCCATAATGTTCCTTTGGGAACAAGCCGCAACTTCTTCAGTAACGGTGTGCCTATCCCACAAATGCTCCTGCTGCTGCGCTGTATTGCGGAACGTATATATCTTTTTCATCTCGATTCACTTTTCAAGGAGCAAATTAAACACATTTGCAAGCTCCTTTGTCAATTTCCTTCTATCATACCTTTCAATTCCCTTGCCCTTCATATCAGTCCTGAGCGTGTCTTTTCTTTTATATATTTCATCTATTATGTCAATACACCTCTGTTCATCATCCGGTTCCACATGGTAAACGTTGGGGAAGTTGTTCATGAACTCCGTTGCCGAATTCCGTTCGGATATCATCAGGATGGGTTTACCTGTTCTGAGGTATTCATAGGCCTTGCCGGGGATGGCTGTAGGTGCATTCTGGGTGGGCAATAGAACCAGCATGGAAGCGCCTTTTATCCTGGCAATCGCCTCGTCACTCTTTATTATACCTTCAAAGTGAACCACATCTTCAATCCCGTAGCGTGAGGCCATATCCTGGAAATCACGCAAGGCAAGGCCGTACTGGTAAAAGTGTATGCGCTTCCCTTTTGCACCAATCCTTGAAAGTGCCTTGTAAACCAGTTCCGGCGACCTGTTCAATTCAAGGGACCCGACATGAACCAAAGCAAAATCCTGAAATCTGTGAGGGACTATGGCACGGAACTCTTCTTCGTTATAACCGTTTTCGATAAGGCAGATCTTGGCCTTGTCTTCAGGATATCGGCTGCGCCACAGATCAAGGCTGGCAGGCGTCATTACCACTACCCTGTCTGAATTGCGGACCACCCATTGCTCCATTCTCCTCTCTATAAACCTCAGGAACCTGCTCTCCTTCTCCATTAACGGGTTTCCTATCCAGTCGTCGCGTATGTCACAAACTAATGGTAGCCCGGACATCTTCTTCAATATCACTGCCGTCAGGAGGGATGAATATGGCGGGGCGGTGACAAAGATAACATTGGGCTTCTCCGATTTTATTACTCTTCTACTTAGTGGGACGGCCCAGAGTGCCCAAAGTACCAGTTCATCAGGCGGCAGAAGATATTTTTTGATAGGCCTGACAAACCTGATGAGTTTTTTCAGAAGTATCGACTTCCATGATTCTGCTGCCCGTAGGTCTGCAACCTCATACGCCTTCCATGAGGCAAAGGCTATATTCCTTGTAAAATAGAGCCTCTTATCCTGTTGAATCTGCAGGTCATTGTACCCCCAGTCCATGGTTAAAACTATGGGGCTCCAGTGGTTTTCAGGCAGGTTCTTCACGAAACCCTCGACCCGCTTTACAGCCCCTACCTTTTCGAAGGGCGGAAAAAATGGAGACACTATCAGCACCTTATTCATGGTGACACCATTAAGTCTTCACAGCAGATGCTGGTCTCTAATGCATCACCGAAGGATACCCTTATGCATCTATTTGACTCCTTAAAGCCGTATTCCTTGGAATACCATGAATTAAAAACATCTATCTTATAAAAACCCGAGAATCTAACGATAACATCTTCCACCTTGAATATCCCGTCTTTAATCTTTTTCACTGCTACACCCGGCTTCAGATAGAAATATACCTTTGATTGTGGGTTATCTCCCGTTATTTTGTCGACAATCCTATAAACCCTTTCTGATTTATCAAAATACACCTCGCGCCGGTGATGGAATCCGTTACTATTGAAACCAAGGTGTTCTCCTATGAAATGGTCATATTCCCTGCCTGATTCCCACATAACCCTGCTCGCCTTTGATTCATCCCTAAGCATGAAGAGGAATCCATTATCGTAGCTGTTTTGTTCCATGCCATTCACGACAACGGTATTGTGATAAGATGTTGACCGGAAGAGATTCCTCATTTCAGGTTCAGGGGTATATAGGTAAGTCCCCGGGTCAACAAAAATGTCTTTACCATCCATGCATAGCTCGAAAGAAAGTTTGTCGTTATGGGCGTGCCCACCGTTTCCTTTCTGACCATTGGGGCCGCAGGAGATGACAATATAATCCCTTTCGTTTCGCATGACAAACCAGCCGGCGTCGGGAAAGGCATGGCTTCCGATTACAGCAAGCGTTCTCTCCTCAAGCGCCTGCCAGGTGGCGAGGCCCTTCGAGCCGAAGACCCAAAGGGCCTCTTCGCAGAACCAGAATTCCCTGACCTTGAATTTCGGTTCTTTGAAAAAAATTGCCCCGAGGCACAAAAGGTACCGCATATCGAGGATGTGCCGCGCTGTGAAGACATGCAGTCTGCCGCTGTCGTTGTCGCCGATCTGGGGCATTGCGCCGTTCGGCTTGAGGAGAAAAAGCATGGCCTCAAACATCCCGGAGAGCCTTTCGCGATACTCTCTGCCGAAGAGCTTGTCGGTAACGGCCTGGTAGTTCGTGCCCGTAAAATCTCCGTCATTCGTTATTGCTACGAGCGTGGAATAGAAGAAGAGCTCAAGGACGAGGCGATGATAGCAGGTTGAAGCCTCGAAGTCACAGCCGTCCGGATAAACCTGTTTCATCATTTCGTTCTTCAACTCTCTGATGCCGAAGGTCCGCCACTCGGCAGATTCCTTGAATTCCGGAAACAAAGTGCCAAGATACACCATGCCCGCAATGTTCGAGAGATAATGGTTCGAATTGAACGTCTCGCTGTATTCAAGGTTCTCCCGGATATGCAGGCCGTGCTGGTATAGGCTCTTCAGGAATTTGACCACAAACTCATCGGTGAGGGACGGCGAATCCTGGAAATACGCATAGCCCAGGATCCAGTTGCAGACGCGAATGGCGATGTCCATGGTGCAGTTCCAGTTCACGCCGAATTTCGGGTTGTTCTCGTTGATCCAACCGCTCACCTGGCTCACGAACTCCCGGGCGTATTTCTCGTTGTTCGTCAACTGGTAGGCCTGTCCCAAGACGGCTGCATGGTAAAAGCGCGACAGTTCCCAGGGCACCTTGATGTCCGCCTTGCCGTAGGGTATCTTTATGTCCCTGTAGTAGGTGTCCGAGTTCCAGCGATAACCGGTCTTGAAATCCTGATGCCAGTCGATGCTGTCGCCAAGATGCGCGTCGCCGGAGCCCAAGAGGTCGAAGATATGATCGCAAGTCTTGTCGGCCAGGGAAATGATGGCTTCCTTCTCCGTCGGCGAGAGTTCGGAAAGAGCGGCTGCCATGTTGTCGCGAGCAACGATGAACGACGGCTTCGTCCGCGCTCGGAAATGAGCAAAAAGCGCGCCTTTATCCGGAAACGCGCCGCCGAAAGCGTTCGCAATGAAATCGCGGTCCGATATCGTCGTCCCAAAAACGCGCGCTCGTACCTTTCCGATGCGGTCGCGGCCGAAACGCGTCCCGATCTCATTCGCACGCCGGACGATCTCCCGCATGGGGAGTAGCCGGAGCTGATGTATGTAATATTGCAAGGTCGGCATGGGATTATGGCGTCACGCAGAACCGGTGACCTGCTTTAGCTTTTCGATGATTTTCCGCGTGTGTTTTTCCCATGTATAATTGGCCACAACGTCGCGACGCGCTGACTGTCCAAGTTGTTCCCGCAATGCCGCATCATCGATCAGCTTTTTGAGGCCGAGCATCAGGGACTGCGCGTCTCCCGGCTTTACCATCCAGGCTGTCTTGTCATGTTTCAAGATTTCGCCGATCTGGTCGAGATCCGAGGCCACGATGCCCTTGCCCATGGCCATGTACTCGAAGAGCTTGGTGGGCGAGCCGAAGAAGGGAGTGCCGTCCGGGTTCGGGACATGAGGCGATGCCAGGATATCGCAGGCAGCGAGATGGGCCGGGCCTTCTTCCTGGGGAATGCGACCGGTCAGGATACAACTATCATTGACATTATATTTAGCCAAGTTTTCCTTGACCTGTGGCATGGTCATGCCGTCCCCGATCATCAGAAGTCTCACAGAATCCCGATACACAGGATATTCTTTCAGCAACCGGCCGAAAGCCTCTGCCAAAACCTCAGCCCCGTGCCAGCGGCCGAAGGTGCCGATGAAGCCGATGACGGTCTTGCCGTTCAGCGCAAATTTGTTGCGGACTACTGAACCATCCATCTCAGGTTTATATCGCTCGGAATCGACTCCGTTCGGGTTTACAAGGATCCTATTCCTGTCGATACCTCGTCCGACGAGTTCAACTCTCAACGGTTCGCTTACGACGACGATTACGTCCGCAGCTCTCAGATTCAGGAGTTCTATACGCTCGGCTAACGCCTCATACTTAAGAGGCTTGCTCCAGTGACGTGCGACCCAGATTTCAGAACCGTTGTACTCCAGAATAAATGGGACGTGAAACCGTTGAGCAAGTGTTAGTCCTGTATAGTTGTTCCAGCAGTAACGCTGATACACAAATGCCGGTTTATTATCCGCGAGCAAGGTATTCGCCTGCTTTTCAAACGTTCTGTTGACGAGAAGAGGGGGTAATTCTGCAAAATCCCAGAAATGCTGATTGGGCTGGAGGTACCGTGTTTCGATGTCATGACGGACGGTTGGTATCGCATCAGTGGTCAAGAAAATGGGATTACCGGTAAAATTATTCAGGTTGTTTAATACACCCGAGATATGACCGATGGATCCGCCGGACGAAATGCCGAAAAGCAAATCCGTGCGAAGATAGACGGGAGAAGCAGCCAAATTAATATTCATTGCTGTTGAAGGTTTTATGGAAGATTTCTCGAGTCGTGAAACATGATTGAGAATATCTTTCAGCGCGCCCCGTTTCCTCCACGCGTCTTTCAGAAAATTCAGAAAACAGATAGTCAGGCTCAGCAGCGTTATCTGCTCCGTATGCCCCAGGTCGTCTTTTACAATGCTTTCGCCTCTGCTCAACAAGCGGAGAACGAGTTTAACAAAAAAAGGTCTCGGGATGACATCGCTACGATAGGTGGACAGTTCAACATGCGTATAGCGAAACAGGTGGAGTATAATTTTACCACTCGTAGCCCATTCCCGGAGTGCCTCCAGTGTGACTAACAAGGAGGTGATCGATACTGCCGGAACGTTTGAAGTGTTGTAGGTTATAAAAAGTCTCATGGTGCTTATCGTTTCTTCGCTTGAGCGATGACGTACCAACCAAAAACGTTGCCCAATCTATCGAGCCAATTCTGCGGGATAAACTTCCAGAGCCTGCCCAAAAGAGGAAGCGGGGGCAATTCTTCCTCAATTAATCTTCTTACCCAGATGGCTTCCACCTCAAACCCAGTTGCTACCAGGAGCTTTCTCAATTGCCGTCTGCTATAGACGTTAACAAGAGGAAGCTCCTTGCTTGTGGTATATTCGATCATCGATAGACGTTCGCGAAAACTCCTCTTCAGAAATCCCAGTTTGAGAATGTGGTCGAATAGCAGCAATGATATCCAGTAAAAAACGGAATTTTTGTGGTAGAGAATTACCCAGAATTCACCGCCCCTGCGAAGCACTCGTTGGGCTTCTCTAAAGCTTTTTTCAATATCAGGGGTGTGGTGTAAAACTCCATTAGAGAATACGACATCAAAAGACCCATCTTTAAACTGAAGATTTTCTGCATCTCCTGCCATACGTCATAGCCAGCCCCACACCCTATCTCGAGAACCTTCTTGTCCCGGAAGGAGGGAAAAGGAACAAGGTCGTAAAGCCATGCATCTCATATGCCGAGCGTCGACTGATGACATTTTCAAAAAAATCTCTAGTCCCTATTTCGGCCTGCCTACCAAAAGCAGCGCCAGCAGGAGTTGCCCCCCATACCTTTTTTGCTGATATCTTGTCCGTCTCCATTTTTCTACCTAAATATCTTTCGTTCGATGCGAAAGGTCTTCTTAATCATAGTTATAATGCTGTGATGGATATAATGAAGCATCTTTCCTTCATTCCATTTTAAAGTGGCAATAGGATGTCCGATGAAACTCCGAATAATAGTTTCAATGGCCTTGCCATACCTTCCACAGTTACAATGAGCCATGAAAAGCCCTGCATATGCTCCAACGCGGGCAATCCCCTGTAAGTGCCGATAGGAGGGGTCCCTGTGGAAAAATTTATCTAATGCCATGGACTTAGCCTCAAATATCTTGCGGCTCAATGCCGGGTTCCCTGTCCATGAGGCCTCATGGTACCTGAATTTACCGATACGTTCCGGCACGAAGACTATTTTTACCTTTTCAAAAACGGTCAGCCAAAACATGAAGTCTGTACACGTCCTGAACTCCTCGTCAAATAGGCCGTGATCATCAAATACACTCCTCCTGAAAAATGAGAATGCGAAGGGCATCGTTTTTTTTAGTGTAAAGACATCTTCAAAATTTATAGGAAGATAGTTGTCGATGTTGTATGTCACCCTTGAGTCAGAATCTATCGCAAACCCCTGCCCTACAACAATATCTGCGCCAGTGGAGTTCATATAGTTTACAAGCGTGGAAATAGCTTTTTCGCACAAAACCTCATCAGTGGCCAGCAAGTGGATAAAATTACCCTTGCTCATCTTTATCCCTTTATTTATTGCATCCGTAAGGTTTTTGTCCTTCTCGGATATCCACCTGATGCGGTCCCCGTATGATCTGAGGATATCTATTGTATTGTCGGTGGACAGACCGTCGGTTACAATAAGCTCTATGTTATGGTAATCTTGCGATAGGACACTATCTATCGCCTCCTTTATAAACTTCCCCTGGTTGAGCGACGCCATTACTATACTGACGAGAGGGGTTGTGTTTCCCATGTCTGTCTCCCTTTACTCCGAACTCAGTTCATCAGCCCTGCTCAGATAGACCTTGACATAATATACATTAAACGGTATCAGCAACCCATAACATATCATAGAAGATACCGAGGCTCCAACGATACCGTATCTTTCTATCAAAACCAGATTGAGTAAAATATTGAGGATTGCAAGCCCCAAGGTAAACGGTATTGAGCTGGGAGGAATCATGACTGAGGCGTTGAAGTTACCCAGAATACCTCCCAGTGAAAGCAGGTAAATTGCTGGTATGAGTACAACAAATGCGGGTACGGCGGGGAGATACACCTTGCCGACCAGCAGCCCCACGATCACGTGCGAGAATAGCGCGAAGAAGATGCATATGGCGAACATTACCAGACCAAGCACCACAAGTACATTTTTGGTATAGCGCCATTTCTCATGCACGTTTTTGATTGCACTGAGCTTCGGGTAAAGAATAGTTGAGACTACCAAGGGTAACATGTAAACCATATCGGCCATATTAACAGCGATGGAGTAATGCCCCGCCTCTTCAGCGCCGAGAATATACTTGATCATTAGCAGATCTATCCTCAACATTAAGAAGACAAAAAGAGAAGAAAAGTATGCCTTAAGTCCATAGCTTATATTGTTTCTGAAAAGCGAAAGGGAAGGCAAGGGAGGGCTGTCTGTGTAAGTGAGAAGTAGCCGCATTATCCAGACACAACCAATAAAGAGAGCTACCAGCCCCATAGCAAAAACCGATTCCACCGATACTATCCCTATTGCAATAACTATCCCTACGAGGCAAAAAGTGAAGAAACTGTTTATAATATCTATCTTATTGTATATCCTCACCTCCTGTATACCCAGCAAAAGGCTCTGTAAAAGCATGTAAGTAAGGCCTAACGGTATATACACAAGGGCTAACGTAAGAAGCAATCCATCTAAAGGAGCTATGTGTGGATAGATATAAAAGAGAGCCCCTGCCAGAACCGAAATGATTCCACCAAAGACAAGGCCCACCAGGAGTATATTACCCACCAAAGGAGCAAGCAACTCCCTATCCCTTGCCACATAATATGTGTTGGAAGCATGGAGCCCCATATTTCCGAACTGTACACCTATGGCGCCTATAGTCACAGCCACGCCATAAAGCCCGCGACCCTCCGGCCCAAGAATCCTTGCAACAATCACGCCAGTAACTAAGCCGATACCGATAAGAAAGATTCTTGTGGCAAATGTTTCGGTTACCTTGCGGACGAAGTCGGAGTCTATAGCACACTGCATCAAACTGCGGAAAGCCAGTCGCGGCGTAGCGCCATGTTGATTTATGTATGCGTTAAGAAAATTCTTCATCGAAGATAGTTTATTTGCCGTCTCATTACTTTACTGCAAAAGCAATCACATACCATCCTAAATAGTGTTCTAACCATTTTTCTATAAATCGTGGAAGGAATTTCGAACCAAGTGGAATATGTTCACGCTTAAAATGCGCAATTTTAAAATCAACCTTTGAAAAATCCTCCAAGATGATTCGCAATTTTCTTTTGGAATATGTCTTAACTAAAGGTTTAATGTTAATACCGTCAGCGCCGTACTCTACTGTGGACATTAAGCCTCTGTATCCTAATTTTTTTAATTTTCCTCGCATCAAGCCATCGTAAAGAATTTTAGAGAATATATGGAATGCGCTGTAGGTATGGTAGAGGCTGAGGACAAAGAGCCCGCCGGGTTTTAGCACCCGGTATGCCTCGGATATGCAGCGTACCGTATCAGGCGTGTGATGCAAAACTCCATGAGAGTAAACATAGTCAAAACAATCGGAAGGGAAATCAATATTGGCACTGTCGCATAATTTTAGTACACATTCTTTACCATGCAATTTAAAGTTCAAGGTCGCCAGCTTGTGATGTTCTTCTGTTATGTCTATTGCATAAACCTCGGCACCGCCTTCGCAGAACGTGAGTAAATCAGTACCTATTCCATGGCCTATTTCCAAAAGCTTTTTTCCTTTGGCCATGTTAAAATCTATCGTTTGTTTCATCCATGTGTCGGTTACTTCATAGCGGCTTCGCTGTATTTCATCAAAGAACTTCAGCGATCCATATTCAATGCCGGCGAGATAGTCACCGGTACCGCACGGATTCTCATTCCACTGTTTTTGGGTCTCCAGCTTATCTTTATTCATTTTATATATTCCTTCCACCACAACGCAAAATTCAGCAGGTACCAGACCTGCGGGCCGTTTCCCTTGTCGATGAGTTTCGTTACTTCAGCACGGTCGAGAAAATCGGTCTTGCTGCAGAAGTCATCAAGTTCTTTCCGCGTCTGCGCGCCGAGCTTGTCGAAGAACCACTCATACACGGGAACGCCGAAGCCCTGCTTCTTCCGGTCTATCAGCTCATCGGGGATCAGGCCGCGAACTGATTTCTTCAATATATACTTGAGCGTTCCGTTCTTCGTCTTAATCGCCTCCGGGATGCTCATGGCAAGTTCAACAAATTTATGGTCAAGGAACGGGACCCTGCCTTCAAGGCTAACACCCATGCTCATCTTATCCACACGCATAAGAAGTAGTTCCGGCAGGCGCATATTGAGGTCAATGTAGGTCATCCAGTTGAGATGCGATTTTTCCCAAGCCTTTTCCTCGAACCGCTTCCGTATAGGTTTGATCGCTTCCCATGACGTGATGCCCGCGAATTTCTCGCGCAGCCGCGACGAGAGCAGGCGTTTTTTATGCGCTTCGGTAAATGCCTCTGCGCCCCCCCAGAATATCGGCTGTCCTTCCGCCCCTCGACGCAGCCATTCATAATACAGAGATTCTTCTCTGCCCATAAATCGTAGCGCGGCAAGTCCGAGTTTCTTTAATATACGAGGAGTTGGGAGGTCATTGTAATGCTGTATCTTAAGCGCAGTCTTCCATCCCTGATAACCCCAGAATAGTTCATCCGCCCCCTCCCCCACCTGGCAGACTATCACCCCATTATCCCGCGCCAGTTTGGAGACATAATAAACAGGCACACAAACAGGATCTGCAATGGGCTCATCCTGCAGATGCACCATTTTTGGTAAGAAATCGAGCAAGTCATCCTGGGTTAGAAGCCTTTCATGGTGTTCAGCCTTCACCAGTGCTGCCATTTTTCTGGCATAGTGGAGTTCATTCTGATAGGTCTGATATTCCCCCACATATCCTATGGAAAATGTCTTTACAGTTCCTCCCTCGCCTTCTGAGAATAGGGCAGCATTGGTGCTGGAATCTATTCCCCCTGAGAGGAAGACACCTACAGGGACATCGCTTACCTTGCGGAGTTTAACTGCTGTGCGAAGTTCGGCAATAAGCATTGAGGCAATCTCATCTTCCGAAGTATTAGTTAAGGGACTTGTATAATCCCAGACATCCCAATAGCGATGCTCTTGGATTTGCCCGTCTTCGCTTACTTTAAGCCATGTCCCTCCGGGAAGTTTTTTGATGCCGTCAAAAAGGGTCTGGGGTGCAGGAGTGGTCAGAAAAGACAGATAATGGTAAAATGCCTCTTCATTAACAGCGCGCTTTTGGTCAGGGTCATTGAGGAGCGCCTTTATCTCTGATGCAAATGTGATACGGCCGTTATGGATGCAGTAATACAGGGGCTTTATACCGATACGGTCTCTGATAAGCCATAGTTCTTTCCTTTTCACATCCCATAGGGCTATGGCGAACATTCCCCGGAATTTATGCAAACAGTCTATACCCCACTGTTCAAATGCATGAAGGATTACCTCAGTATCTGAGTGGTCTGTCTTCCATCTGTGCCCGCCTATGTCCTGCAATTCCTTGCGAATATCGGCATGATTATAAATTTCGCCATTGAAGACCACCCATAAGGTATCATCTTCATTGCTCATAGGCTGGTTTGCTACAGTGGATAGGTCAATAATAGAGAGCCTGCGGTGTCCAAGGCCGATCTTCCTATCGGATGAAATCCAGATACCAGCGCCATCCGGCCCCCTGTGCGCCATCGTATCGCGCATAGCGGTCATGTAAGGCTCGGTGATATGGAAGATGCTGTTTTTAAACTTTAGAGCGCCGACTATTCCGCACACAACTATTTTCTCCGATTCCTTTAAACCTCAACTTCTTGATTTCTGGCAATGATTCATCTACTACCTAAATCATGCAATCAACCATGGGAACACTGGGAAAACCAACTGATAGAAGCTTTTATAAAAATACCAATATCTTTAATAAGGGTGATATCATTATTTTGAAAAACATGAATTTTCAGATTTTGTTACAGTCCCCGTGTCCCCCGTGGTAAATAGGTTTGTAGTTTTTAAGTACTATTCTCCCAGCATGACTTTAAGGGTTTACAATAAAAAGGGGGGGGTGGATGGAAACCTTTACTTATCCCTCACAGTCAGATACCTCCAGCAAAGCCGGAGGCTTGAGGTTTGCTGTCCCCTCAAAGGGGACTTTTCGCAAACCTAAAAAACAAAATCTCAAAATGCAAAACCATCATACCAAATTTGACATAATACCCAATGCTTCTGAATTCCAGTTCTCAACAGGATGTTATAAATCAACATGGGGAAAACATACTCCCGTAGATGTCAAACTCTGGAAGTCCCACAGCAGAGCTGGGGGGGGTTACCCATGATTATCATTTTTTCATCACCTTAAGTAAGTTGTAAACAGTATTCGGAAAGCTGCCTGATCTTCGTGTCGGCATTCTAAAAAGATTTAAGCCTATCTCCTGTTTTTACTTTGCCGTTGAACTCGTAATCCACAATCTCCAAGGTAGAATCCTTAGTTTTTACAGCAAAGCCGTTTAAAGTAACCCCTATAATCTGGCCTGGGATTCCTTTATAAGTCGGAGCATTTGGAATAATCTTTGTTTTATTTATTCGAATCTCCTTGCCGTTAATAAAACTTTGCGCCATTGGACCTGGTTTGCTAATTGCCCGAATAAAATTAAAAACCTCTCTACTCGTTTGATTCCAATCTATTATTTCATCTCCTTTTTCTCTTGCACCGCAATAAAAACCGAGAGGATGGATATCATTTTGTTTTATGACCGTCATGTCTTTATGACAACATATCATTGCAATGGCTTCTAATATCAATTCTGGTGACTTTTCATAAGTTTTGTTTAACAATGTCTCATACTCATCATCATCTGTGATGGGAAACATATGTTGTAAAATAATATCGCCGGTGTCTATACCTTCATCAATAAAATGAACAGTTATCCCCAATTCCTTCTCATCATTTATTAAACACCAGTTTAATACATTTCTCCCTCTATAAAATGGTAATTTGCCGGGATGACAATTAATAAATCTCGAAGGATTAATCTGTAGAACCTCTTTTTTAAATATTTGATTAAATCCGAAAGAAACGAATATATCACATCCGTGATTTTTAATTTTTTTAATAAATTCATATGTATTTATATTTTTATATTTATAAAAAGGGATTTGTTGCCTTTTAAGGTCAGATTGAAATTCTTCAGTATCTTCATCACCCCTAAGACATACAAACTTAATTTCTATATTTTGATCTTCTACAAGTCTCTCAAAAGTAGTTTTTCCCCATTTATAACTCAAAAAAAGCCCAATTTTTACAATCTGGTTCACTTAACTGCCTCTAAGTTCAGGCTCATCAAAATACCTTTCTCTTTATCCATGTGAGGGAGGTATGCTTGTGAAAAATCATCAATATTGCAATGCTCAGTCTTTCGCCAATCATATCTATATGCTTTTGAAAAACCTGCCTTTAGGAGAGACCTTTTCAAGAGTCTTTCATCAAAAATCATTTTATGGAAATCGTATTCGTTTTTCTGTCCGCCTATTAGTAATCCTAACAGTTCTTCAAGATTTTTGTTTTTCATATAAACATTAACAATGGCTTCAAAATTAGGTACAGCCAATCTTAAGATCCCACCTCTTTTTAAAACTCGATGCCATTCTGTTAAAACTTTTTCTATCTCATTTCTTCCAAAATGTTCTAACAGGTGTGATGCATATATCAGGTCAACGGTTCCATCCTTTATAAACCCTAATTTGTCTGCGGATGACTTATAATCAATATATTCATAATCCATTAAGTCTATGTGAATAAATCCATCTATACGCCTGTTTCCGCATCCCAAGTGGAGTTTCATTAGACATCCTTAAAAAGGCTTTTTACTTTTTCAATAATAAACAAAATATCTTCTTTTGACATATAAAAATGTAATGGCAAACAGATCCCTGTCTCATACAATTCCTCCGAAACAGGGAGACTTCTTTTATTAGAAAAACATTCCAAAGCAGGCTGCAGATGCATTGGATAAAAAAATGATCTCGTTTGAACCCCATTTTTTTCTAAAAAATTCAAAAGTTCTTTTTTATATTTTGTCCTAATAAAAAATCTGAATGGGACAAAAGTTGAACCCTCTTGGATCCTTATGAATCTTAAATCACCTACCCCTTCAAGACCTTCTCTGTAAAACTCAAAATCTTCGAGTCTCTTTTTCAATATATCAGGAAACTTTTTATACTGGGCTACCCCGATCGCACATTGAATGTCCGTCATCCTAAAATTCATTCCTAACGAGGGATGGATAAAAGTTCCGCTATGTGGTCTTCCTTGATTTCTCAATAACACCAGCTTGTTATACAACCTCTCATCTTTAGTAAGCACAACCGCACCTTCACCTGTGGTTATTGTTTTATCAGCAAAAAAAGAGAGCATAGAGACATCCCCAAATGTTCCAACATGCCTATTATTTAAAAAAACTCCAAAACCCTGTGCAGCGTCCTCTATTACTTTCAATTGATATTTTTCTGCGAGTTTCATTAATTTATCTATTTTGCATGAGTGCCCATAAACATGCACCGGCATAATCCCCTTTGTTTTGTCGGTTATTAATTCTTCAATTTTACTGACATCGATATTATAAGTATCCTCTTCTACATCCACAAAAACAGGGGTTAACCCTGCAAATACGGCAGATGATGCTGAAGCAAAAAAGGTAAAACTTGGAATAATTATCTCGCTTCCACGTGGCAAATCTAATGCTAACAGCGCTAGAAAAAGCCCTAAAGTACCGTTAGGTGCCAATACAGCATATTCTGAACCTGTATAATCTTTAATACTTTCCAAAAATAGTTTGGCATAAGGACCTTCTGTTAGCCATTTATCTCTGACGGATTTTCCAATAAAATCCAATTCACTCTCATCTATGTACGGCATTACCTGGGTTATCTTATGCATCCTGTTTTATAACCTCCATTACATAAAAATCCACTGCCCTTCTAATTCCGTACTTTAAATCAGTCTGGGGTACCCAACCCAATAACAGCCTGCCCTTACTTCCCTCTACTGTCTTAAAAGGTGCTCCATCCGGCTTTGTTGCATCAAAAACAAACTCTCCATCCCATTCTACAATCCCTTTTATAATATTTGCTAAATCTTTAATCGAGATCCCATACCCAACACCGACATTTATAATATCATTATGAGGCATAATATCTATTGCCCTTCCTAAAGCCTCCGCCCCATCTTCAACATATAACCATTCCCTAACAGGACTGCCGGTACCCCATATAACCACCTCTTTATTTTTTTTATATTTGGCATCAACGATTTTCTTTACCAATGCCCCTAAGGCATGCGACCTCACTTCATCAAAGTGGTCACCAGGGCCATACATGTTGGAGAGTATTAAGCTCACGGTATCCAAGTTGTATTGCTTTGCATAAGCCCAGGCACCAACCCACATCATCTTACGGGTCATACCGTATGCCAAAACTGATTCATGTAAAGGTCCACTCCAAAAGTCTTCCTCTTTAAAAAAACTCTCATTAGCTGGATAGGCACAATTTGAAATAGGTTGGATTAACCTTTTTACCTTGTACTCTTTACATGCCTCAAAAATATTCAAAATCATCCGCATGTTGTTATAATAGATTTCTGCTGGATGGATATAGCCATATTGAATACCACCAACATATGCAGCGCAGTTTATAACATAATCAGGTCTTATATTCTCAAATAAGTTGGAAGTCTGCACTTCATTTCTAAGGTCTTTTCCTAATGACAATGATGTTTTAAAAACTTCAGCATTTGGTTTCAATTGTTGCAACTTCTCAACAACCCGTTTACCTACAAATCCTGTTGCTCCGAGTACTAAGATTTTCACCTTTTCTCCTCAAGCCTGCTCACGATTTTAAAACCACCATTCTTTAAACATTCTTCCCGTTTCATCAAATCAATATCACTCTCAACCATCTCTTTCATAATGTCATCAAGGGTATATTTTGGAATCCATCCGAGTTTCGTCTTTGCCTTCGTTGAGTCTCCAATCAATAAATCAACTTCCGTTGGACGATAATATTTTGGGTCTACTTCAACAACCACCTGCCCTGCTCTTAAATGATCTGGTTTTGCTCCAACTTTTCCTTCAAATATATCATTATTTATACTTGCAATTACTCCCTCTTCCTGTTCATTGCTGCCCGTAAAGCCGAGCTTTATGCCTATCTCTGCGAATACCTTCCTCACGAACTCTCTAACTTCTGTTGTTACTCCTGTGGCAATCACATAGTCATCCGGTTCATCCTGTTGAAGAATTAGATACATTGCTTCTACATAATCTTTTGCATGTCCCCAGTCCCTTTTTGCATTCAGATTGCCTAAATAAAGCTTTTTCTGCAGCCCCAAAGATATTCTTGCAACAGCCCTCGTGATTTTTCGCGTTACAAATGTCTCTCCTCTAACAGGACTCTCGTGATTAAAAAGGATCCCATTACATGCAAAAATGTTGTAAGCTTCCCTGTAGTGCATTGTTATCCAATAGGCATATAGCTTCGCAACCGCATAAGGACTTCTGGGGTAAAATGGAGTTTTTTCATTCTGAGGAACTTCCTGAGCTTTTCCATATAACTCGCTTGTTGATGCCTGATATATCTTTGTTTTTTCGGTCAATCCAAGCAACCTGACTGCTTCAAGAATTCTAAGAGCTCCAATCCCATCAGCATTTGCAGTATATTCAGGGATGTCAAAGCTGACCTTTACATGACTCATTGCTGCCAAATTATATATTTCATCGGGCTGTATTTGCTGAATTGTTCTAATGATAGTTGTTGAATCCGTCATATCACCATATAGAAAATGAAATCTCCTATCACCTACTTCATGTTCATCTTTAATCAAATGGTCAATCCTGTCTGTGTTAAATAAGGACGTCCTCCTCTTTAATCCCCATACTGTGTACCCCTTTTCTATTAAAAACTCTGCAAGATACGCACCGTCTTGCCCTGTAACACCTGTAATAAACGCTACTTTTGGCATCTATCTCTCCTATGAAAGAAATCTGTTACAAACTGTTTTTATACCTTCATAATAAGGAGCATATACGATTGGAAACTGTGGTTCTCTCATCGATATAACATCTTCTCTACCTTAAAGCTTATCTCCATCGCCTGCACCTGCTGCCATAACGGAATAGGCCATTCTCCGCCACTACGAATTGCCTTTGCAAATGCCTCCAGTTCTTCCTTCTGTCCTTTGTCCGAAATCTTTGTTTCTATTCCTTTACCTTTAGCGCCTGTAATTGTAAGCCGTTTATAATCATCCATCGCTATTACCTTACCATCTACAAATACCTCAAGATGCTCCTTTGGATAATCCCTGCTCCCAAGGGCTGTGTAGATAAGCACAGCAACAGAGCCGTCCTCAAACTTTATGTTTGCAACAAAATTATCCCGATGGCTGTAATAGCCTGTTGAGGGCTTTATGGTCATCGCTTCTACGGTTAATGCCTTGCTGTTTGTGAGGTATGTAAAAAGGTCATATATATGACATGCCTCCCCGATGTTTCGCCCCCCGCCCTCCTCTGTGTGTACCCAGTGGTCAAGCGGGATATGACCGGCATTCATCCGATAGTTGAGAAGCATGGGATTACTGCGATTCTTAACAATCTCATGGATATGTTTTGCATAGCAGGAAAATCTACGGTTAAAACCGGTCAATAAGATGGGAGGCGCATCTTTAACACTAAGTGATGAGTAAAAGTTTTCAATTTCTTTTAATTCTTCCATAGTCAAAGCCAATGGTTTTTCCAGAAGCACATGCTTGCCGGCCCTTAGTGCCTGAAGCGCCATTCTGGCATGGAGATTGTGGCGAGTGGCAACAATAACTGCATCAACTTCAGAGTCATTGAGAACCTGTTCGTAATCAGTGGTTGAATAATTGGCGCCGAACTGTCTGGCTGTGGCAACCACATTATGTCCGGTTCGGCTCATAATTGCCTGCAGGTGAAATGTATGAGACAGCGACTGCAGATTGGGAAGGTGCGCCCCTTTTGCAAAACTGCCTGCCCCGCAGACTGCCGTCCGGATTCTATTCTGCCCTGCTGGTCTGGCTAAGGGATTGGGAACTGTCCGCAAAGAAGAAATTCCTTCCCCTTTTTGAGGATAGGAAAGCAGAACCATAAGAGGCTTTTCAGCGCTGCTTTTAAGAGACTCATAAGCATCTGCCGCCTTTTCTATAGGATAAGTAGCGGATACAAGCGGAGCAACCTTAACCTTCCCCTCTGCCACCAACCGCAGATACTCTTCCATATTGCGGTTTTCTGTCCAGCGCACATAGGCAACCGGATAGTCCAATCCCCTTTCTTCATAATTATTGTCGTAACGGCCTGGGCCGTATGATGTGGAAATAAAGAAATCTAATTCTTTCTGATAAAAGTCTGCGCGGTTAAGATTTAATCCCACATCGCCTACAAGCACCACACGTCCCTTTTTGCGGCACATCTTAAAGGCAGTTGAGATTACTGCATCTGAAGGTGTTGCTGCGGTAATAATTACGCCGTCTGCGCCTATCCCAGCTGTCAACCTTATTACATGCTCAATATCATTGCCATCTTCAGGATGGATGTCGATATCCATACCCAGACCTTGAGCAAGTTGAATACGTTTTCTATCAAGGTCAGTGCCTATGACGCAGCAACCATTGGCTTTGAGAAGCTGGGCTGTAAGTTGTCCCAAGATGCCGAGTCCAATCACAACAAAATTTTCCCCCAGGGTAGGCTGGGCACGACGCACACCCTGAAGGGCTATTGCCCCCAGTGTAACAGTTGAGGCAGAGGCAAAATCAAGATTATCAGGGATAACTGTTGTCAGGTTCCTGGGAACCCTGATAATCTCCGCATGATGGGCACACTGTGCCCCTGCACAGGCAACCCTCTGCCCCTTGATAATGTCATAGATTCCTTCACCGACTTCCATTACAACACCAGATGCAGAGTAACCTGTGGGCTGGCCTACAGAAAGCGCACCTTCAACAATGCTGCGGGTGCGGCTTAGACCCTCTGTTGCCGCCATATGTATTGCCTTTATTACATTCTCTGGCTGTCTTATGGCGCGCTTCCACAAGGGAAGCCCGCTGGCAGCGATACCGCTCATCTCTGTGCCAACAGAGATGCAGGAATGGTTAACCTGTACCAGCAGTGTACCTGCTTCTATTATTGGCGCAGGGACCTCTTCAACCACTGTCTGACCTCTCTTTATCAGAACTTGTTTCATAGATTTTCCAATAATATCTTAACTATTCTTTCGCCTGCCTTGCCATCCCATAGTTTTGGAATTCTGCCTGATTTACCGGAGATATTCAGGGCTTTAATGCCTTCATCAATAATTCTTTTTATATCTGTGCCTACGAGGACATTTGTGCCTTCAGTTATGGTAATAGGACGTTCTGTATTATCCCTTATAGTAATACACGGCACTCTAAGGACGGTTGTTTCTTCCTGTATTCCGCCGGAATCTGTTAAAACAACCTTTGCGTTATCTATCAGATTCAGGAAGTCAAGATAGCCAAAGGGTTCTGTGAGCCATACGCCCTTATCCGGCATTTTCATGCCTTCGCTGAAGGTTCTATAGGTATCTTCAAGGCCAAACCCTAAAATCTGTTTTTTGGTTCTCGGATGGACAGGAAAAATAACAGGGATTTTTTCAGCAAGGTATTTTAATGCCTCAGTAATTTCAAAAAATATTTCTCTTGAATCTACATTTGACGGCCGGTGAAGCGTAATGAGGATGTAAGGCCTGCCATTAAGGCTAAGCCTTTCTAAGACATTTGACCGCCTTGCCTTTGCGCGGTGTTTTAAGAGTGTATCTATCATAACATTGCCGACAAAAAAGATTTTCTTTTCAGAAATGCCTTCGCGTCTTAAATTTTCATTTGCATCTTCGCAGGTTGTAAAGAGGTAGTCTGAAAGGACATCGGTAACAATCCTGTTTATTTCCTCAGGCATCGTCCTGTCAAAACTTCTCAGCCCTGCCTCTACATGGGCTACCGGAACAGAGAGTTTTGAGGCGGTTACAGAACAGGCCAGCGTAGAATTTACATCGCCTAACACCAGCACAAGGTCAGGTTTTTCTGTGAGGAGAATCTTTTCGAATTTTAGCATTATGCCGGCTGTCTGTTCAGCATGGCTGCCCGACCCTATTTCGAGATTTATATCCGGTTCCGGAATTTGAAGGTCTTCAAAAAAGACCTTTGACATTGATTTGTCATAGTGCTGGCCTGTATGGACTAAAACAGGTTCAAGTCTATCAGGATGCTTCTCCATTTCTTCCATGATGGAAGGTATCTTCATAAAATTGGGCCTTGCACCCACAACATTTATAATTTTTATTTTCATAGGCATGGTTCAATAATATCCTATATACCAGTCCACAAACTTTCTTATTCCTTCTTCAATCGGTGTTGAGGGTTTAAAACCCACATCCTTAATCAAATCATCCACATCCGCATAGGTTGCAGGGACATCTCCGGGTTGTATGGGTAAAAGGTTTTTCTCTGCCTTCCTGCCGAGGCAGGCCTCAAGAACCTCTATGAATTTCATGAGTTCAACAGGATTATTGTTGCCTATGTTGTATAATTTATACGGGGCGTAGCTTGTGGCGCTGTCAGGATTGTCTCCGCCCCAGCGGGGATTAGGCTCCGGTATTTTATCCATTACCCTGATCACCCCTTCAATAATATCGTCTATATAAGTAAAATCCCTTTTCATCTTCCCGTAATTAAATACATCTATTGTCTTTCCTTCTACGATCGCACTCGTAAAGAGAAAGAGCGCCATATCAGGACGGCCCCACGGACCATAGACAGTAAAAAATCTTAAACCTGTGCATGGGATATTGTAGAGACTTGCGTATGTATGCGCCATAAGTTCATTGGCCTTTTTCGTGGCGGCATAAAGAGATACAGGATGATCCACATTGTGATGAACGGAAAATGGCATGTTTGTATTAGCGCCGTAAACAGAGCTCGATGAGGCAAAGACAAGATGTTTGACTTTATTATGTCTGCACCCTTCGAGGATATTTAAGAATCCATTGATATTACTCTCAATGTATGCATAAGGATTCACCAATGAATATCTCACCCCTGCCTGTGCTGCCAAATTAACTGCTACATCAAAAGATTCTTCAGAAAAAAGGGAGGATATAGATTTTCTATCTACTATATCCATCTTGATGAATTTAAAATTCTTCATTCCCTCAATCTGTTTTAACCTGTCTTTTTTGAGATTGACATCATAGTAATCATTGAGGTTGTCAATTCCTAATACTTTATCTCCGCGATCAAGCAGTCTTTTGCAGAGGTGAAAACCTATAAAACCTGCCGCGCCGGTAACCAATATCTTTCTCATGCCCTATATACCTTTCTGCTGTTTATTTTATTTTTCCTGAACGCATTTCTTGTATCCAGGATGCACTGCGCGTGTCTTTCTATTAAGGCATAGTCATACGATGTGTGGTCTGTTGCCAGAAGTGCCATATCAGCACCTTTCAATGCCTCTTCAGTAAGTTCGACTGATTTCATATTTATATCAGGATAGTGGCGATGTCCAGCACATACAGGTACATAGGGGTCGTTGTATACAACATTCGCTCCCCGTTTTTTCAAAAGGTGGATGATCCGGAGCGCAGGTGACTCTCTCTGGTCATCCACATCCTTCTTATAAGCTACCCCCAGAACAATTATTTTCGAACCCTTCAGCGCTCTTCCCCTTTCATTTAAAACCCACCCTGCCTTTTCTACAACATAATAGGGCATGGAGGTATTTATCTCTCCAGCAAGCTCTATAAATCTGGTAGCAAAGTCGTATTCCCGCGCCTTCCATGTCAGATAAAAGGGGTCTACTGGAATACAGTGTCCACCAAGGCCCGGACCAGGATAAAATGCCTCAAAGCCAAAGGGTTTTGTCTTTGCAGCTTCTATTACCTCCCATATATCTATATCCATCCTGTTGCAGAGCATCTTTAGCTCATTTATAAGGGCAATGTTTACACTGCGATAGATATTTTCAAGAAGCTTTGTCATCTCAGCAGCCCTTGGAGACGAAACCTTTACAACCTTGTTCACAATCTTTGAATACAGTGCAGCACCTATCTCCAGACATTTCTCTGTCATGCCTCCAACTATCTTCGGAGTGGTTTTAGTTGTAAAGTCTTTTCTGCCCGGGTCTTCCCTCTCCGGTGAAAAGACCAAAAAGAAATCTTTGCCAACCTTGAGTCCCTTTTCCTGAAAGAGCGGCAGTAATAATTCTTCTGTTGTACCAGGATAGGTGGTGGACTCAAGGGATACGAGCTGCCCCTTTCTCAGGTGTTTTGCAATCTCCTTTGCGGTGTTTTCCACATACTGCATATCAGGCTCTCTCTTGTCTGTTAATGGTGTTGGAACACAGACGATCAAAGCATCAGGTTCTTTCAATCTTGCCATATCAGAGGTTGAGGAAAAAATGCCTTCATTTACAAATCGTTTGATAGTAACTGAAGGTATATGTTTTATATAGGATCCACCTTTATTGAGCTTTTTTATCTTCCCCGGGTCTATATCAAATCCCAGAACCTTAAAACCCTCTTCACAAAACCTTATAACCAGAGGCAATCCCACATAACCAAGACCTATAATGCCAATAGTTGCATTTTTGTCTTTGATTTTTTTAAATAAGAAATCATCACTATTTCTTTTATTCATGCCACCTCCTTGGGAACGGCGTCCCACCTCTTGACAGTATCTTTTCAGACGGCACCCCTGCCTTTACCAGTTCGACATACAATTCTTCTTCTTTTGAAAAGCTGGCGACAATTACACGGTCATAATCTATTATCTTTAAATCTTCTATG
The DNA here is from genome assembly GCA_016214995.1 of Deltaproteobacteria bacterium. Classification (GTDB taxonomy): domain Bacteria; phylum Desulfobacterota; class GWC2-55-46; order UBA9637; family UBA9637; genus JACRNJ01. The sequence continues at coordinate 20,688 of JACRML010000088.1, read as the reverse complement.
GGTCTGATGCTTTGACCTAAAAAACTTTTGCTTTCGTTTTCAGTATCCACTACTGCAATAAGTTCTATTCCAAACTCCTGCAGTGTAATATAGGCAATCTCCGCCACCTCATCAGAGCCGCAAAACACAACTCTTTTAATATTATCTTTATGTAGGTTATAAAATAATTTTTGAAAATCGTGCCTTGCAACTCTGTAAAGGCTTGTAAAGTTTTGCAGGTGGTGGTAGGTCATGCGGGTTTTTTCTATAAAACCCTGCGGGGTAAGGTAATATTTATATCGCTTTTTGGGTATGGCGGCTACGGTTATATAGCCCTTTGAGGCAAGATTTTTTATGTATGAATTGATAAGCCCCAGCGCAATCCCCAATCTCTTGCTTAAATCTCGCTGAGTTATTTCATTATTTCTTGATATTTCATCTAAAAGAAGAAGGGAGCGATAATCATCAGACGACTGTGTAATACGGTTATCTTTAATGTTCATATGATGAACATTAACACAGCCCGGCAAACCATGTCAAGAAGTTTGTTCATAATATGAACAAAACATCATAGCAGTAACCCAAGTACACCAAAATCTTTGGTGTGAAGTAAAGAATTGCAATACATGCTTTTGGCAAACCCTTTATGCTTGAGGAATTTCTAAAAATATGCTACCAAGGTTGGCATTGGAGGAACTATGCAACTTATTAAGAATTTTGACCCATTCAAGATTCTCAAGGCGGCTCTAAAGAGAGGCGGTGAATTTGCAGATATATATATGGAGGAGACTGTTAATACATCCATAATCTGTGAAGAGAATAGAATTGAAAAGGTAATATCGGGAAGAGACAGGGGATTAGGATTAAGGGTTATCTTTGATTTCAAGACAGCTTATGCTTATACAAATGATATAACCGAAAAAGGACTTCTGGAGCTGGCAGATATAGTAAGCAAGGCTGTAAAAGAGGGCAAAGCAAAAAAAGATGTACCACTTGTTAAAAAAATTATTGCCGCGAGTTTTTCTATAAAAACCCCACCTTCCAGTGTTGACCTGTTAAAAAAGGTAGGGTTGGTTAAAAACGGAAATTCCTTTGCAAGAGGTTTTGATAAAAGGATTGCCCAGGTAAAGGTGGTCTATGGCGACGGATTCAGGAAAATGGCTGTTGTAAATTCTCTGGGCCAGTGGATTGAAGAAAACAGGACAGGTATTTTATTTTTAGTTCAGGCAGTTGCAAGAGAAGGAGATGTTGTGCAGACAGGTTATGAGCCAATAGGCGGCGTTATGGGTTTGGAGATATTTGAACAAAACCCTCCTGAAAAGATTGCCGAGACAGCAGCAAAAAGGGCCATACTTATGCTAAAGGCACGGAAGGCATCCGGAGGTAAGATGCCTGTTGTTTTGTCCAGCGAGGCTGGCGGCACCATGATTCACGAGGCAATAGGCCACGGACTTGAGGCAGACCTGGCTCAGCATAGCCTTTCAGTATATTCAGGTAAGATTGGTGAAATGATTGCCTCACCGCTTATAACCGTTATAGATGATGCAACTATTCCATACAAGAGAGGCTCGTTTTTCTTCGATGATGAGGGAAGTCCAGGCCAAAAAACAATCCTTGTAGAAAACGGGGTTTTAAAAAATTATATGTATGACCGCCTTACAGCAATGAAAGATAATACGGTATCCACGGGAAACGGCAGACGAGAATCTTACCACCACAGGCCCATCCCACGGATGACCAATACCATGATTGCCGCCGGCAAATCAAATCCAGATGAAATTGTCAAATCCCTTGAAAAAGGGCTTCTTGTAAAAAAGATGGGCGGGGGGCAGGTAAATACCGTTAACGGCGATTTCGTGTTTGAGGTTACAGAAGGCTATTTAATAGAAAAAGGTAAAATCGGGGAGGCGATAAGGGGTGCAACGCTTACAGGCAACGGCCCGCAAGTCTTGAAAAATATAGATATGATAGGCTCTGATATTGGTTTTGGAATAGGCACGTGCGGAAAGGATGCCCAGGGCATACCTGTTTCGGATGCCCAGCCAACATTACGGATACCTGAAATAGTGGTTGCTGGAGAGGTAAGATAACCCAAAAAATGCATTTGGTTTTTAGTTTTCGGGCCAAACGCAAGATTTGAGCTCCGAAGGAGTCTGTATGACTCTTCGGAATCCATCGGACCAAAGCATGCCCCTGAAGGTTTTTATCAGGGGATTATGTTTGTCAAAAAACGCAACTGTATTTTTTGGGTTAACAGGCTGTTGAAAAAGGCATCAAAATCGGGGAAAATGTCATACCCGCGAAAGCGGGTATCCAGTAACATATCGAAAAGACTGGATTCCCGTTTACACGGGAATGACGGCAAAAGAGCGAAAATTAGTTTTTCAACAAACGGTTAATTTACTCAACAGCAATAGTAGCTTGTTCAATAATGACTTCGTATTTGTATTGGCCTCCAAATTCCTTGTTTATGGCCATTACGCCGGTTGCAACGACTGTATCGCCTACATTTGCATTCTGATTTGTAGTGATTGTAATGTCGTTAGTACCTTGTTTGCCGCTGCCGTCCTGCAGATGAATCCAGTTTCTCCCCATTATGCCGCCGTTGAATTTTACAACCTTGCCGCGAACAACAACCTTTTTGCCGTTTAGTTTGTCTTTCTTGGCATACAGCTCTTCAACTGCTTGTACGTCTTTTACCTTTTTAGTTGCGCCTTTTTCAGCAGCCTGAGAGGTATTATTCCAGCCAATAATCAAAATGGCAAGAAGCGCTGCGGTAATGCCTGCGTAAAATTTCATTAAATCCTCCTCCTTGTTTGTCAAAAAATGCAACTGCATTTTTTGGGTTTATGTATAGCAACGTAGCATGTATCAGTCAGCCAAGCAATATATTTCTGCTAAGATGTAAAACCAATTTACAAATGTCCCAAAAATAAACATTTATTTTTGTGGATTAAAATCTTCCTCAAAAACGCCCCGGCCTTCAGAACTGGGGGCAGGGGTTTACCTTCCTCAAAAATTCGGCGCTTGCTTCAGGCAGGCTTGTGTTTATATACATCCCGCTGCCAAGTTCAAAACCAGCAGCCTTGGAAAGACGCGGGATTATACTCACATACCAGTGGAAATATTCTAAATCGCAATCCCTTGGTTTATTTGAGCGGATTACAAAATTATAATCTGGATTTGCCAATCCGTGATAAAGTTTTGAGAGGATGTTTTGCAGAGAAGAAGCCAGATTTTTAATCTCTGCCTCAGTAATGTCTCCAAAGGATGCAGAATGCCTTTTGGGAAATATCTATGTGTGAAAAGGTGAAAGAGCTGCATAGGGGACAAAGCTTAGAAAATATTCATTCTCTGCAATTATTCTGACTTCCTCTTCCTTTTCTTTTTTTGCCAGCATGCACATCAGGCACTCGCCTGTGTCATCAAAGAAATGCGCCGCAGCCTCAAGCCTGTCTCTGAACTGAATAGGTGTTACTGGGGTTCCAATAAGCTGTGAGTGAGGATGTTCCAGAGATGTGCCGGCCCCTTCTCCGTGGTTTTTAAAAATTATTACATGCTCAACCCGTTGGTCGCTGTATGCCTCCAAAAATCTGTTTTTGTAGGCCCTTACAACCTCCTCCATCTGCTCCAGTGAAAGAAGCGCTGGATTTGTATTATGTAAAGGACTCTCAATTATAACCTCATGCACACCAACGGCTGTAATGCTGCGTCTGAATCCTTCGATTTTTCTCTCTTTTTTGCCTGAATGGGATACTGCGGAAAACTTGTTTGGTACAACTCTTACTTTCCACCCATTTCCAGCGCTTACCCTTAAAAGTTCTCCCGGGGTCTTGACCTCATTTCCAGGACAAAAAGGGCATGTTCCAACATAATGAGGGGTATCCTTTTTACTTGCAAGAATTTTAAAATCCTCAGGTCTCTTTGCCCGTTCCGTAGCAATGATTACCCATTCTCTTGTTATGAGATTTAGTCTTAGCTCAGGCATAATAAAACCCTGAAAAAAAGAAAATTAGAAAGCAAAAAACGGGAAGATAAGGTTTTTATTTCCTGTTTCCCATTTTCTATTTTCTGTCTCTTCCCAAAAATAGACATTGATTTTTGGGTAAACTGGCAAGTTGGCTGCCAGACAACACACCCCTAAATCCCCTCTCGAGAGGGGACTAAAGGGGTATGTTATTTGCTACGAGCCGTATATCACCAATACGGTGAGAAGAAAAAATGTGCCGATAACGAAGTATGGCAGGCAAATCGCCAGTTCGTAAAATAGCGAAGTCTTTAATCGCTATTTTACGGCTCTTCATAATAATTTCAATACAGCCTCTAATTCCGCAGCGTGCACCTTTTCCTCGTCGGCAAGCTCTGTATACATTGCAGCGCCTTCTTTGGTAGAGGCCTTTTTAGCCATGCCTTTAAAGTATTCTGATGCATATCTCTCTGTGTGGATGGCCAGTATCACGACCTTTTTTATGCTGTCTATCGCATGGACAAGTTTTTCTATGTTTATCTCTTCAGTAAATATTTTAGGGTCTGCGGTTCTTGAAATATAATCCTCAATGGCAAGCTCCTCATCTGTAATCTGTTCCCCAAAGCCTGCCTCGGGGTAATATTTCTTTTCCAATATCTTCATATGTCTTTTCTCTTCTTTTGCAAGCTTTTTAAATACATCCTTTATTGCCTTATCCTCTGTTTTATCTGCAAGGATAGAATAAAATGCAAACCCATTTTTTTCTATTAAAGAGGCAATCTCCACAGCCTCCTTTTCCTCAAGGTCTTCAAAAGTCATATCGGCCTCCGATTATTAATTTATTATAAATCTAACAAAAGATATACACAGTTGCAAGCCAAATAATGATTGAATCAGCCGTAAAATAGTGATAGAAAGGTAGCAAATATAGTTTATAGCTCATGGCTCATAGTAATAGTAGTTGCTATGAGCTAACAACCATCAGCTATGAGCTATCATCAAGGAGGTTTAAGATGGGTCTGCTGGACAACAAAAAAGCCATCATATTCGGCGTTGCCAATGAAAGAAGCATTGCATGGGCTATTGCACAGGCACTCCACAGGGAAGGGGCAGAACTTGCATTCACTTATGTTGGCGATGCGCTCAAGGAACGAGTTGTGCCTCTGGCACAGAGCGTGGGCTCAAAATTGATTTTGCCGTGTGATGTTGCCAAAGATGATGAAATAGATGCCGTGTTTAACAAAGTAAAAGAGACATGGCGCGGGCTGGATATATTGGTTCATTCTGTTGCCTTTGCAAATAAAGAAGAGCTCAAAGGGCTTTACGCTGATACTTCAAGGGAAGGATTCAGACTAGCAATGGATGTAAGCGCATACTCTCTGGTTGCGCTGGCAAAAAGGGCATACCCGTTAATGGAAGGAAGAGGGGGAAGCATTATAACGCTTACCTACTACGGCAGCAAAAAGGTAGTTCCAAATTACAATGTCATGGGCGTTGCAAAGGCAGCGCTTGAGGCAAGCGTTAAATATCTTGCGGCAGATCTGGGACAAAAAAATATCAAGGTCAATGCAATATCGGCAGGCCCGATAAAGACACTTGCTGCTATGGGCATAGCAGGCTTTAGAGATATACTCGGTGTTGTGGAAAAAAAGGCACCCTTGAGAAGAAATGTTGCAGCTGAGGATGTGGCAAAGACAGCGCTTTACCTCTGCAGCGACCTTTCCAGCGGAGTTACAGGCGAGATTATCTATGTAGATGCAGGGTATAATATTGTGGGACTGTAAAAAGAAAGCTGCAAGCGGCAAGTGAAGGGGTAGGGTGGGCTGTGCCAGCCGATAATTGGTGGACATAGCCCAGCCGGTCTTATATATTGGGAGTATCCGCAATACTTCGGATATCTACCCAAAGTGGAATGCTATCCGAACTTATTTCGGATATTAATATTATCCGAATTTTGCTCCTCTCTTAAATTGTACTGAAGAAGGTAATCAATGCCACAAAAACCCTTAAATATTTCCGACAAACAATCCCTTCTCCAATTCATGCAGGACAAGGCATACAGGCCGCTGTCTTTTAAAGAACTAACCCGCCAAATGCAGGTTTCTAAGGAGCAAAAAAACATTTTTAAAAAACTGCTAAGAGATTTGATTAAGGACGGTCATATTGTAAAGATTCGAGGCGAGAGGTATGGCGTTCCATCAAAGATGAACCTCACTGTTGGTGAGCTTTCGTGCCATCCCAATGGTTTTGGCTTTGTTGCGCCTGAAGCCGGTGGAGAGGATATATTTATCAATCCAAGAAATATGAAAGGCGCCATGCACAGGGACAAGGTTGTGGCAAGGGTTGAAGGCCGCAGCAAGGGCAATGGCAAGAGAGAGGGAAGGATTATAAGAGTCCTTGAACGGGCGCATAAAACCATAGTTGGGAGGTTTGAAAAGAACAAGGAAGTTGGAATTGTTATCCCGTCTGATGAAAGGGTTCTGCAGGAGATTATAATCCCTTTGAAAGACATAAACACGATTCAACCTGTCCTGAAAGGTTTTAATTCAGGAATCATGCCTGCAAGCAGGCACGAATTTATTCGCGCTATGGAAGGTAAGATTGTCGAGGCTGAGATAACAAGGTGGCCTGCGGAAAACATTGCCCCTGCTGGAAGGATTATTGGAGTTATTGGAGAGCCTGATGACCCTGAGGTAGAGATTGAGGTTATCGTAAAAAAATACGGCCTGCCGCACAGATTTCTACATCACGTAATTGCTGAGGCAAAGGAGACACCGCAGGAGGTTGCACAGCAGGATATTGCCGGGAGGGTTGATTTACGAAAAAGGACTACGGTTACGATTGACGGTGAAACAGCAAAGGATTTTGATGATGCGGTTTCCATAGAAAGAACAAACAGAGGCTATAAATTGTGGGTGTCTATTGCGGATGTGGCTCATTATGTGAAAAAGGGAAGTGTTTTGGATGAGGAGGCATATAAAAGAGGGACAAGCGTATATTTTCCGGACAGGTGTATCCCCATGCTGCCAGAGGCTTTGAGCAATGGCATCTGTAGTTTAAATCCAAATGTTGACAGACTCACTCTTACGGCAGAGATAGATTTTGACCACCACGGCAATATTCTACACAGTAAATTTTACGAGAGCGTTATCAACAGTTGCGAGAGGCTGACTTATACAAAGGTGAAAAACATTCTTGACTCAAAATTAAATATTCAAGATTCAAAAATAGACACAGACCTTTTATTAATGCAGGAACTTTGTCTCAAACTCAGGCAAAGACGGGCAGAACTTGGCAGCATTGACTTTGACCTTCCTGAGCCGCAGATTATTATTGATATAGAAGGAAGGGTTGAGGATATTGTAAAATCCGAGAGAAATATTGCCCACCAGATAATAGAAGAATTCATGCTTGCGGCAAACCAATCAGTAGCAGCCCATATTGCCAGATTAAAACTTCCCTTTTTATACAGAATACATGAGGAACCGGATGAAGAGAGCATGAATGAGTTCAAGGAGTTTATCCAAAACTTTGGATACTATCTAAAAGGGAAAAAACTAAGCCCTAATGTTCTTCGGAATTTGTTATCGGAGGCAGACGGCAAACCGGAAGAAAAGCTCATAAATCATATACTCCTCCGTTCCATGAAACAGGCAAGATATTCTGAAAAAAACATCGGCCACTTCGGACTTGCCTTTGAATACTATACACACTTTACATCTCCCATCCGCAGATACCCTGACCTCATAGTGCACAGAATTTTAAAAACAATGATAAAAACAAGATATTCTGAAAAAGATAAAGCATATTGGGAAAAAAACCTGCCTGAAATTGCAGTCCATACATCTCAGAGAGAGAGAAATGCCATGGGGGCTGAAAGGGAGATAGTTGATTTGAAAAAGACCCAGTTTATGAAAGATAAGATCGGCGAGGTGTATAACGGCATTATATCAGGCGTTACAAGTTTTGGCCTCTTTGCAGAGCTTGAGGAATATTTTGTGGAAGGGCTGGTGCATGTTACCAATATGAAAGACGACTATTATATCTTTATGGAAAAAGAGCATTCCCTTATTGGAGAACATACCAACAAGAGATACAGAATAGGAGATAAGGTAAAAGTGAAAATAGAAAATGTAGATATTGAACGGCGTCAGATAGATATGGTGTTGGAAGGGCAAGTGAAGACAGATAAGAGGTTGAAACGGTAACACGCACTGCAAAATGAAAAAGTGCCAGAGCGGCATAAGGTCAATTTTTTTACTTTGACACTCTGATCTGATACTTTGACCAATTTTGCATTTGAGGTTCAACAAATGACCTTCTTACGAATCCACCTCGCATATAAGAATCTCCAGCGGCTCCGCCAGATTATTACCATACTGATCAAGCATGGATTTTACCCAATCATAGAGAGGATACATCTGACAAAACTCATATCTCTCCATCAAAGGATTGCAGGGAAAAAAGCAACTGCAGCGCAGGATGCCTTATCCCTTGCTGTCAGAACAAGGCTTGCCTTTGAAGAACTCGGCCCGACATTTATTAAATTTGGCCAGATACTATCCACAAGACCTGACTTACTGTCTGAAGAATTTATAAGAGAATTTCTAAAACTGCAGGATGAAGTCCCGCCATTCCCTTTTCAGGACATTATCAAAGTAATAGAGCAGGAATTCAAGAGACCCGCAAAAGAGTTGTTTAAGGAGATAGAAGAAAAACCTATTGCCGCTGCGTCCATTGCACAGGTTCACAAGGCAGTCACCATGGATGGGAAAGATGTGGTGATAAAAGTACAGCGCCCTGATATAGAGGCAACAATAGACAACGATATATCCATCCTCCAATACCTTGCAAAACTCATTGTAAAATACATACCTGAGAGCAGGTCATACGACCCTGTGGGCATGGTGGAGGAATTTGCCCTGACCATAAAAAAGGAGATGGATTTTACCCTGGAGGCAAGCTATACGGAAAGATTTAAGAAAAATCATTCTGACGACCCAAGGGTTTTTATTCCAGGGATTTACTGGGAACTGACCGGTAAAAGAGCCCTTACCATGGAAAGGATAGATGGGATAAAGATAGACAATATAGAAAAACTCAAAGCAACCGGTATAGATACAGAAAAGATAAGCCATATCGTGGCAGAGGTTCTGTTCAGGCAGGTTTTTGAATTCGGGGTTTTTCATGGAGACCTTCACTCAGGAAATATATTTGTTGCAGGGCCTGAACAGATTGTGTTTGTTGATTTTGGGATTGTCGGAAGGATAGACAAAGAGATGCAGGAAAATCTGGCAGATATCTTTGTCGGCCTTGTAAGCGAAGACTACGAGCTTCTTACAAGGGTTTATTTGAGGATGGGTATACTGCCGGAGGATATAGACGAGGTATCGTTTAAAAGGGAATATCAGGACATGCTCTTTTCTTATTTTGGAAAGCCTTTTAAAAGGACAAGCGTTGGTGAACTGTTCATGGACTACCTAAGGCTTGCCCGAAGACATAAGATAAAAATGCCGAGAGAACTTCTGCTTCTGGACAAATGCATACTTGAATTAGAGGGGCTGGGAAGGCTTTTGCATCCCGATGTGAATGTCCTGGTAGAAAGCCAGCAATTTGCCAGGAAGCTTATAGCAAAGCGCTTCGGTCCAGGAGCGGTGGCAAAAGGCGCCATTGATACAGTAAGAGAATACCAGACATTTATCCATTCCTTTCCGCATCAGATGAGCCAGATATTAAAAAAGATGATGAGCGATAAATTTACCATAGACTTTGTCCACAAGGGGCTTGAAGACCTGATGGGAGAAATGGACAGGTCGTCTAACAGACTTACATTCGGCGTAATTATAGCAGCGCTTATCATCGGTTCCTCTCTGGTGCTGGCTTTTGGCAGCGGACCAAAATTATTCGGATTTCCGTTTCTGGGGATACTGGGTTTTGCAGTAGCAGGTATCCTTGGATTGTGGCTTGCGTTTTTGATACTGAGGTCTGGGAAGTTTTGAAGAGTAGCTACAAACGCAATCCCCTGATAAAAACCTTCAGGGGCAGGCTCTGACTCAAATCTTGCGGTTGTGTCTGAAAAACCGAAATATGGAAAATGTCCCTCTCACATCCATGTTTTCCTCGTAATGGTTAAAATATAGCATATCCTGAAGACTTTTCAATATAGGAACTAAAAAATAAAAGGGGGATTGATTTGCTTTCCCTATTTCCATTTTATTTGACAAAGACACACACAAGCCTATAGAATAGCCTTCAGGGAGTGATTTCGAAATCTATAAAAAAGGCGGTATTTATGAAAAGATTTGCAATAGGAATAGCAATTTTATCAGTAGTATTCTCCATGACCCTGTTAACAGGCTGTAAAGGCAAGGAAAGCAGTCAGGTCCCGGGAGGGGAGACAGCAGGCGCGGAGAAACAGGAAAATCCTGTCACCGCAAACAAAACAGGCATATTTGAACTTGAGGGTAAAGTGTCCAATATAAATACTACAGCCAATACATTTGTCCTTGAGACCAAGGAAGGAAATGTCGAGATTTATGTAAGGGTAATGAGCCGCATCATGGTGGATGGGGAAAGGAAACCGTTGTCCGCTTTGAAATCCGGTTCTTATGCAAAGGGCACCTTTAAAAAGTCGGACGGCAGAGATACTGTCTTAGAGGTCGTTATTACACCAGAAGGATAGGTGTTACTAAGCAGGCAATTGAACATCTGCCATCCCCGAATGCTTCTACCGGGGATATGGTTCAGAAAAACCAGATTCCCGCTTAAATAATGCGGGAATGACAAGCTTGTAAATGCAACAAATTTAATTGCCGGAACATAAACAGTCGCTGTCACTGGTTTAATAATTAAGTATTGTGTCCCCAGAATTTAGGGGAGAGTTGAATAATGCCCGCAATATGCGAATCTTTGCAGGACTGCCGAAGATGGATTCAAGGACTTTGTGAATTTTCATGTATGGATAGTATACTATTCTATCCATAATAGGAAGCCAAGTATCCATTTGTTTTTTATAAGATAAAGGTTCTATGAGAGGGCAAGGCTGGAAAATGCCTAATGAAGAACCGATTGCTTGAGGGCAGATAAATCGTCTGCTGTTTTTTGAGCATTTCTATATTCTCAATCTATTCCTGGATAATGTGCCTGTGCCTTTTCCCTTTTGCAGGACAGAAGAAAAGTGCCTGGCCCGATTTTCATTCTGGTTTTAAAACAACATCAGTCGAAGTCTCTCTGCCGAGAGTGCCAGTCTTGCCAAAGGTTTAGTTATAGCAGTCCTGATGTGCATAGACGAGAGACTTGAAAAGTTCTATGGCTGGTTGTTCGATAAGGCTGTCTTCAGAGAAGACTAAATTCATGTCTTATAATTTTCCCCTTTTTAAAAGCCTCAAAGTTTCTTCATATATAGTTTTTCGAGGTCCAATGGTTACAACTTCAATGACTCCTTTGTCTTTTGTTGTTTTATAAATCACCCTGAACTTCCACACTTTAAAACTTTGCAGTCCCTCAAGTTCATCTTTTAATGTCTTGCCTGACAGGGGGTCACTTAAAACAGTTTGTAATGCGGCCTTAATCTTTCGTTTTATATCAGGGTGAAGGGAGCGTAGTAAGTCCGCCGTCTCATCAGACATTTGCAGCCTGAGAATGCTCATCTATCTGAACAGCTCCTCGAGTGTATAGAACTTTGCCCTGCCTTTTTTTAGGGATGCCAACCCCTTCTTTATTTCCTCCATAAAGGCAGCATCAGAACGTATGGCAATAGTCTCCTTCCATCCTTCAAACTCATCAGGGCTTATCAGGACTGCAGCAGGCGAGCCGTTTTTTGTAATGATGACCTCCTCGTCAGTTTTATATACCGAATCCACAAGGCTGCTTAGTTTCATCTTTGCCTCAGAGAGCGACAATGTTTTCATTTTTTAACCTCGTTTCGGGTTGACCAGAATTAAGACTATCATAACAGAAACAGACTGTTGTATCAATAGTCTTATTGTAATTTGTCAACATCAATATCCAACCCTCCACAATCTCATCTCCTGCCTTCTGTCCCTTTCGGATAATGTGCATGTGGCGTTTCCCACTTTTGCAAGACAGAAGGAAAGTGTCTGTCCCTATTTTCTTTGGTCAATTTGTTTTTTGTATTTGCAGGCTTTGGAAATACGGGAAGCGTCCCTCTATTTCCCTCTATTTCCCCTCTATTTCCCTCTATTTCCTCTTATTTCCTCTATTTTCCTCTATAAACACGATGGATATTTGTAAGAAAGATATTCCCTGTTTTTCTGACGATTCCAATATCATCCTGAATATGCAGGGTCAGTTGAAAATCGTCCCTCCAATTCTGCCCCTCGTAGCCATTGTCAGGCAGGACAGGGTCTTGGAAGAATATTTTAAGCCCGTCAAAATCGCTTCTTATGCGGTCAAGCACTATAATGTTTGGGGTTATTAACAGAAAATTCCTTGCAAGGGTTGAATCAGACTCATATATTTTGTGAAAGTAACTCCACGCCAATATCAGACTCATAACCTTAGTCTTGCCGCTTCCTGTTGCCATCTTGATAACAAACCTTTTCCAATTCTCGGCAAACATCCCGGCAGAAACAGCGCCAGAACTGTCAAATCTAATCAAATCGTATTTATCCTTAACCCCGAGTACTTCATATAAATACACAACTGTTTCTACTGCCTCCTGTTGTCCGAAATAGTATTGGAATTTCACCCCTGTTCCATCTGCATGCGGCAACAAATGTTCAGTCTGAAACCACCACTTTAAAAGGGCTATGCTTGTAGGGCTTGCCCCTTTATAATCAGCATCTCGCCATTCCTTAACTTTCTTTCTAATGGAAGCAACGAGAGGCGGCAGGAGTTTTTCATATCCCTGCTCGCGCAAAGCCTCATCAGCCGGAAACCAGCGATAGTCAGGCTCAAGTATTTCGTATGGAGATTTTGGGGATTTAGGGTGCAGCGCCATATATTCAAATTTCCTTTTTGGGCCAAAATACCCCAATTATTACAAAGGTTCCTCTATGGTGGTCTTTTCTTGTTGTTCCCATAAAGAAATAAAGGTCTTTTTCTTTTGGAAAGCGATGCAAATATTGTTCTGTTACCTTCTCAATCGCCTTATCTTTTGAACCATAAGTTTTAAGCATATTGCGATATAGCGCATAAATTTCCCAATCCTCAATCATTATCTTATGGCCAGCACAATTTTCTCCGCAGCAAGTAAATCTATAGCTGAATTTATAAGGTATCTTTTCCAATGGTTTTTGCTGTTCTCCAAATAATTTTAATTGTTTAAAAAGAGCTTGCCATTTATCTTTCCATTCGCCGGATACCGGCTCAACAGTAAAATCTAAAATCTCTTTTGGCTTGATAACGCCAAGAGATACCCCGCCTTTACTTTTTTCTTTCAGCAATTCTAACGATGGTTGAATATGCTTTAAGACATATCTTTTTCTTTCTTCCCAATTATTTTGTGTGCCTATTTGACCGAGAATTTTGATTTCACCGTAAGGTTTATAACTTTCATTTCGCGGGTCTTTTTCATGTTTGACCACCTCAAGTTCAATCCACTGATATTTTTTATATTGCTGGCTATATGGTAAATAGCGGAAACTTACCGGATATAATCTAATCCATGTGCCGTCTTCTTTAACTCCTGCGGTGCATACAGTTTCCTGATATGTTTTTGATGGGAGGGGATAGGTTTTTACTGTAATTAAAACCTTAACCTTCTTTTTAGAAAACTTGTCGTCTGTGTCAGATATGAGATAATCCATATTTGTTATCGCACCAATTCTGAAAGTAACGGCTTGCTATACCGCGATGGCACATTCGCTCATCTTTTTCAAAGCACATCAAGGCGAGTCGCTTTTCCTGCGTAATCAAATTTTTTAGCCTTGCCATCTTATCTTTTCTTTGCGGCAGGATTTTGCTTTCATAAATTTTAAACAAAGTTATATAATCATCCTGATTGTCCAAATTTTTTCTGTGCCGGCTTTCTATACCAAGTTCCGGAATAGAGATATATTTGATTCCTGTCTCTTCCACATAATGTTTCAGCAGCCTGCCGGTAAATCCATATTTCATGCTCACAGGATTATTCCTGATGTCAACAAGCGTCTTAATATTATTTGCAATAAGAGTATTTAGAAAAGCGTCTAAACTTCTGCCTTCGTAGCCTATCGTAAAAATGCGCGCTTCCTGAAGCAATGGGCTATTGGCAGGGTCATGCGGCAAATAGGCTTCTGGATTGTTCTCATTATGAATGGCAAAATACGGATAGCGGGCATAAACATAATCTTTAATTTTCGCCACACTCATTTTGCCGTATGTATTATGTATTCTCTCCAAAGCGGAAGACATCACGCCGTCTAAGCCGCCAATTATTTCGTTAGCGCGCCTCTTGTCAAGTATCCGATAAGGTAAATCAGAGATAATGCCCTCCTTAATCAATTTTTGAATATCGCATTTCATTAAACTAAATGAAAAAGGTCCATATTTATACGGAAAAAAATCGTATAGCGGACAACCGCGGGGCCTCAATTCTTCCTCGCAAAGCAGAAACAACGCCTTTACAAGCAGGGTTTTGCTTTTAATCTCTCCAGAGATAGAGATGTAGTTTAATAAAGCCTTTTGACGATTAAGGAGCATAGTGTTTTAATTTGCCTCAACTTCACAAATTTTGGATGTAGAGTCAATTATTTTTTACTTTTCTGATACAACCATGTGTCGTATAAAAAATCCGATAATGTTTTTGCTGAATTCACAGCCAATTTAGCATGGTGCTTTTCCGGCTTAACTCTTCTCCTATGCCTATCGCCCATTTGATTGCTTATTCTGTCAATTCCATCAACAATTGAAATGAAGCCATTGAGTATTTGTTTGATATTTTCGTCAGCATATTTGTCAGGGGTCAAATTTAGCGAATTACGCACGTTTTTATAATCTTTTTTAAGGTCGCCAGTCTTTTCTAATTCTTCTCCTGTTAAATGCTTATGAATGTGTCCAATTACACTTTCAAGCAATGAGCGCGCATTTGTTATTGCTCCGTCAAAATCACCCAAAGTTATCTTCTCTTCGGATTTTTTGATTTGTTCAAGAATAAAATCATCGTCTAAATGCTTTGTATTTTCAATTTCAATTTCTTTGCTGTTTAATGTGACTATCTTGCATTTTTTATCCTTAATCAGAACCTTATAGCCATCAAAATCCAAATACTTATTAAGACTCTCAATAATTGCAAATAGTTTTTCCTCATTATCTATAAAGTTAATTGGATTCAATAGCGATTTAATTAAATCTTCTAACTTCTTAGAGCTATTGACTTCTTCTATTTTTTGTTTTGCATAAGCCCATCTGCTCGGAAAGCCTTGCCCATACGAATCATTGAAACCCAACGAATTGAAAAACTCAACAAGACGAGGACCAGATTTATATTCGGTTATATTACTATCTCCAGTGACCAAATCTTTTAAAAAGTCAATCGTCTTAGATGAAATTCGCATCCTCTATACCTTCACCTCCACCACCTTCATCGTATCATTTCCAAAAATATCAACCACCTTAACAGCAATCTTGCGCCGTCCCTTTGTGCATTCGTGGGCAATGCTTTTTAATTCAAGTGTGCGGTCTTTCTTGGTGCGGAAGGACTGCCATTCGTTTTCAAAGATATAATCCCCTGTCCATCTTTCTTCAAATCCCCCCTTGCTCCCCCCTTTTTCAAAGGGGGGCTGGGGGGGGATTTACCGGTATCCTGACAATTTCTTTCTTACTCTCAAAATCAAAATCCACTGCCCAGTAGTCAATCCAGTCAGTCCACTTCTTTGTCAAAATGTCACGGCTTACAATGCCGTCCTTATCCTTTGATACCTTTATAATCTTTCCGTTTTCCACCACCAATTTGCTTTTGCCGTTTTTAAGAGTTGACTCTGCATTGGCAATGGAGTCCTGATTATAATAAACCGAAAAGTCAGTCAACTCTACTGCAACCCCTCTCGTTCCCCCCTTGCTAAGGGGGGATGAAAGGGGGGTTACATGCGGTTTTACTTCAATATACGAGACATCGTGGAAAACAACCTGATTCTTTTCAACAGCCCGCTTGTCAAACACATCTCTTGGGATATATTTAAGCGCTAAATCAATCCCCTTTTTCTTTGCCTCTTCCTGAATATTCGGGAAAAGCCCCATTTCAAATTCAAAGGCAAGGACATCTACCTTTGAAATCTTATTTGCAAGACACTCTTTAATTACCTCATCCACAAACAAACGGGTTACAGGAAGGTTAATCGGGCCAACCGCCACAAGCCGCGCTGCTTTCTTGCCGTGAAATGTTTTAAACCCCTCAACCCCTTCCGCCCGATAAGCGCGCAGGATAAGTTCCAAAAACGCCTTTTCCTTTCTTGCAATCATGCGTTGTTGCATTTCCTGACGGGTAAGATTTCTCCCTTTGGTCGAAATGACAGTTTCTTTTGTCATTCCGACAGTTTTATCTGTCATTCCGAACGAATGTGAGGAATCTATCCCTATATAATGCTGCCTTTCGTATTTTCCAAGATTCAAAATCTCAAACGCCCTGTAATTTTTGCCTTCCTTCTTTAACTCCCTCTGAACGCCAATCATCCTCTTGCGGCTTGTATGAATGGCAAATTTGCCGAGGTCTGAGCCGAGCCATTTGCGTCCAAGTTTTTCTGCAACGGCGAGAGTTGTGCCGGAACCGCAGAAGAAGTCGGCAACAAGGTCGCTTTCATTTGAACAAAAGTTTATTATTCTTTCTAATAATTTTTCTGGTTTTTGTGTAGCATAACCAGTCCTTTCATGAGCTTCCCAATTTATAAATGGAATATCTATCCAAAAATCCATAGGCAATTTTCTTTCATCAAAGTACCAGCGGTAAACCTTGCCTGTTTTTTTATCAGTCTTTTCTTCATACATACGCCTATCTTCATCAATGCCCATCTTCATGTGTTTGTTTTCCTTTCTCGGCATTGTAGACCGAAACGGGTCAAAGATGTAATTGTCATTTTTACTGTAAAAGTACATGTTGTCGTGTTTTCTTGACCAAGTAGACTTGCTTTTACCTGCTGTTTCATAACACCAAATAATTTCATTTCTAAAATTATCGTTCCCAAAAATTTCGTCCATGACTAATCTAATCAAGCTGTTAACACGCCAATCACAATGAACAAAAATACTCCCATCCTCAGCCAATAAATCCCGCATCAATGAAAGCCGCTCATAAATCATTGCAATAAAACTATCAGCGCCTTTTCCCCATGTATCCCTATATGCAAGCTCCTCCAATACCCCCGGCTGTTTTGTGAATTGCTCATCGCCTATTTCAATGTCCATTGAAAAATCAGCACCTACATCAAAAGGCGGGTCTATGTAAATCAGTTTTATCCCGCCTTGAGCCTCTATTTCTTCACGGAGCGGCCCGTTCTTTAGGCTTGAAAGTATGAGTTTGTTATCGCCCCATATAAGTTTATTTGTCCAGCCCTTAACCTGCCGTCCCCGGTTGTCAAAATCAAAAAGAGAGGTCTGTATCCTCGTATCCTTCTCAGCCCTCGGCTCATCCACATGCTCAATAACCTGAAAAGGCAGCACAACGTTTGTAACCTCATTCGTCTTGCCGTTCCAGACAAGCTCCACCTCCCTCTTATCGCCGAACAGCAGAAAGCGATACATATCAGGAAGCGGCTTGCCTTCTTCCAAATATTTGGTTATGTCCCGGATTTCGTTGTCAGTAAGTTTCATGGTTTTACTGCTTTCTCCCTAATTCAGTGGACATCCATGATAAGTAACAAGATAATGTGGACAGATTTATTTACCATTTCCCCTTCCCTGAGTATCCCTTCTGGTATAAAATACCCTGCAAGACAGTCAAAAAAAGAGGTGTCTTTTATCAGCACTTCAAACCTGTTTTTCAGACTTTGTTTTTTCGTTCGTTATGAATGATAAGTCGCTGGTCATAGGCATCCCATATCCATGTTACGCCTGCATAATACAAATATATCTAAAGATTCTCAAGCGTGGAATATGGGAATGAGGCACTTCCCATATTTCAAAAGACTGACGGCAAAGTAAAAAGCTCCAGATGCAAGGCATTGTAGTGTGCCGATTTATCGGCGCTTTTAAAAAACGCCCATAAATGGGCAAACTATAGGTATGTTGAGCGCATAAGCCGTGGCGACAACACAGCAGATAGACTTTTTACAAAGCCGTTAAAAGCTGTGGCTGCTCTTCATAAGAAGACTCACCCCCAAATATGTAAACAGCACCACAAAAAATCCTATAATAGTAGCTATCGCCAATCCCTTTCCACGCCACTCTTTTACATAGTATGCGTGCATTGCGCCTGCATAATAAAACCATACGATGAATGACCAGATGACCTTTGGCTCCCAAAGCCAGTATGTACCCCATGCAAGGTATGCCCATATCGCGCCTGCAAACATGGAAGCGGAAAAGAAGAAAAACCCCCAGAGAATGCTCCGGTTGGCAATGTCCTGAAAATCTTTTTTAAGTTCAGAGTTTCGGGTGTCCGCAGAGCGGGCGCGGAGTTCGGAGAGTAAATATAACAGCGCTCCTGAAAATGATAGTGTAAAAAGTGCGTATGCTGCAAATGAGGCTATTACATGGGTTTCAAACCAACGTGTCTTTAGAATCAGTATTAATGGTTTTGGAGGAACCTCATTGAACTGGGCAAATACCATGGCAAGGATGGCAACAGGTATGCTTATAAGCTCTGTAAATCTTTCATTATATCTGAATATCACAATGGCGCTTACAAGAATAGTTGACCAGCTATAAAAAAGAAGTGTTTCATACATTGCAAGCATAGGTGCATGGCCTGATTCATATGTCCTTATAGCCAGGGCAATTGTATGGGCAAGAAGGCCGGCTGTAATGGCAGCCTTTGAAAGAGTTTCAAGCAGGTCTTTTTTTGTTATGTGATAGAAGATAACAAGCAGAAAAGTTAAAATGTATAGAATTAAAGCGCTGAAAACAAATAACCGCATTTACCTTCCCTTTTCTTCTCCCCAGATAAATTTATGCATTTGGATCTGAAGCCTTACCTTAATCCCGTCTGCAAGTATCCATTTGGCAAGCTCCTGAGAAGGCATATCGGGATACACCGGAGCAAAAAGAATCTTTGTGGCTTTATCTTTAATGCATGTCTCCAAAAAATCGCAAGCAAACTCGTAATCTTTCCTGTCTGCTATAACAAATTTTATTTCATCCCGCAATGTAATAAATCTGAGGTTTTCCATCAGGAAGCTTCCGTAATGACCGCTGGAAGGGCACTTGACATCCACTATCTTTACGGCATTTGTATTGACTGGCTCAAGATTTATGCTGCCATTGGTTTCAAGGAGCACTTCATAGCCTAGTTTCAACAGCCTGTTTACCAGTAGCGGTGTCTCTTTCTGAAATAGCGGTTCGCCGCCGGTAACCTCCACCAGATTGCAATTAAATTTTTTTAGCTTGCTTGTTATCTGTTCAATGGAAAGGTTTTCACCTCGGTCAGAAGTCTGGGCGTATGTGGTATCACACCAGCTACAGCGCAGGTTGCAGCCTGCAAGCCTGATAAATATACAGGGAAGTCCTGTGTAGCTTGACTCGCCTTGAATGCTTAAGAATATCTCGGATACCTTCAAAATAAATAACCTCTGAAATAAAGCAACCAAAATTCAGGAGCCAGTATCCTGAACCCAGAAAATAAAAACCAAAAGTATTTTTCGGGTGAAGCGGGTTTGTCTGAGATCTGTATTCCTATAAAAAACTCATTTCATCTTATCTTATTTTGTGGGGGGAAGGCTTTCCAGTATATATTCAAATCTTGCATTTATCGTAATCTTTTCAAGGCTGCCAAAGCCTTTGGGAAACGGATAAAACGGTGCTGCCAATCGTATGGCAGACACTGCCGCATCGTTAAGCATTGGATAACCAGATGATTTTATAACTATTACTTCTTCTAATGCCCCGTCTTTCTTAATAATAAACCGAATCCAAAGCCTGCCTGTCTGCCCCGCCCTTGCAGCAGCTTCAGGATATTCCCATTTATGATAAATTTTGCCCTTGAGCCCTTGAAGATAGGAAATAGACCTGGGTTCACTTGCCTCAAGAGAAAGGTTTTTATCCTCTTCTGCCGTAGGGGTTTCTTTTTCATATTTCTCTGACAGTGCGGTAAGACGTTCTCCTGTGGGATAGAGATTTAAAGGTTTTTCTTGTTTTAATGCCTCTGGCGCCGGAGGTATTTCTTGCTTGTTTTCAGGCTTCTGACCCGGAGCTTCTGGCCCTTTCTCTTTTAGTGAGGTTTTAGTTTCAAGAGGCAGAAGTTCTTCTGATAATTCTACAGGATGTTTCTGGAGAGGAAGCCGAGTTGCTGTTTTTTCCTCTTGTGCCGGCGGCACGGGTAGTATTTTCTTCTTTTCTTGCGACCCCTGCCCTCCGACCCCTGCCTCCTTTTTTTCTACCTTTGCAGGCTGCGGCAATTCTATTATATCAACAGGTATCAACCTGGGCAAAACCTTTTTGTCTTCCCTTGCCTGTGGAACAATCAAAACAATTCCGATGTGGAGAAGAATGGAAATTATCAAAAAAACAAAGAGCTGACCTTTATCCAGAGATAAGATTTTTATTGACATATATAAAACAATCTTGCAATAATAAAAGCCTCGTTGGGAGGTATATTTTTATATGTTTGGCATAGGAACAACTGAACTTATAATTATCCTTGTAATCATCCT
>JACRML010000092.1 GCA_016214995.1 Deltaproteobacteria bacterium | reverse complement strand
CAAATCGGCTGGCTCCACTTGCTGCGAAGCAATTGTAAGTGGAAGATGTAAAATAGCGAGGTTTCAATCGCTATTTTAGGGATACATCCCGTCCTGCCGGTTATCTCAATACAGGCGATTAAAATGTAGCTCTCTATTGTCCTTGAAATAAAAAAACAAACTTAAAACTGTGATAAAAAAGATTGTTAGCTAAAAAGGATATGACTTTACTTAATAATTAGATTATCATATGCAATTACAATATGCTTACATCCAAAAAAGCCCGAATTGTATACAATTTTAATGCTGATTTTTTCCGGACAGACGGACGGATAACCTTTACGGATTATTCTTCTGCCCGAAGGTTTGCCTCCCAGATTTCCAGACATCGTACAAACCCTGTGCCTGCTTCTGAGATATATGCGCTATATTTAATTGATGAGGCTCTGCGCATACTTATACATAAATACATTCTGCAAAATACTATAGTGATGACCAGGGCCAAACAAAATGTCCGGGCTAGTCTGGGTGATAAAACAGACGAAGTATTTATAAACTTTGTGGATGAATTCCCGCCTATGTCTGTGTATCTCGGGGATATAACCGCTCAACTGTATTTTACCGGTACAGCACAAGGTGAAAAAATAATTGAAGACATCCTTTTAGTCAATATCACCAATCTTAATCCGGCGATCCAACCCTATAAAGATTTATTTGACGAGACTTCATTAAAGCAAAATGATGCCTACGTAAAGATGATTGAAAAGTTGACTCAATTTTTCAATCATCAGCCAGGATTTGAGGGAAGAGGAGGCGGAGAGACTCTCATCCATGCCTTGCGTAAACCCGCCCTTGTTTCTCCCTATTCTCTTGAAGGGCAATTGAATTTTTTAATTCAACAATGGGGATTCCTTCTTGGGGAATCTTTTATTACCCGTCTTTTGCGTGGAATAGATTTTATTCGGGAAGAAATTATCCGCAAGCATACACATGGTGATTTTCCTTTAGATGTTCCCTTGCAAACTTTTAAGAGCCGTGAATATCGTGAATATGAACGTTATAGCCCTGACCTTGATTGGATGCCCCGGCTCGTGCTTATCGCTAAAAATTCTTATGTGTGGATGGAACAACTTTCACAAAAATATAAACACTGGGTCAAAACACTCGACCAAATTCCGGACGAAGAACTTGATTTGCTTGCCCGGCGCGGTTTTACCGGCTTGTGGCTCATCGGCCTTTGGGAGCGCAGTAAAGCAAGTCAGCGAATCAAACAACGTATGGGCATAGCAGACGCAGTAGCTTCTGCATACTCATTGCACAGTTATGATATTGCGGCTGATTTAGGCGGCTGGGAAGCACTTAATAATTTACGCGAACGGGCATGGAAGCGCGGAATTCGTCTTTCAGCAGATATGGTTCCTAACCACATGGGTATAGATTCGGCATGGGTTATTGAACATCCTGATTGGTTTTTATCGTTAAACAATCCCCCCTACCCTGCTTACTCTTTTAACAGTGAAGACCTGTCCGATGATGAGCGTGTAGGTATTTTTATCGAAGATCATTATTACAATAAAAGCGATGCGGCGGTTGTTTTTAAGCGCTTGGACCGTTACACAGGCGATACACGTTATATTTATCATGGTAATGACGGCACCTCTTTTCCATGGAATGATACCGCACAGCTTGACTATTCTCAAGCCCGGGTACGCGAAGCAGTTATACAGGTTATCCTGCATGTGGCCAGGAACTTTCCTGTTATCCGCTTTGACGCAGCCATGACTTTGGCTAAAGAACATATCCAACGCCTCTGGTTTCCACAACCTGGCGCAGGAGGAGCAATCCCGTCCAGGTCTGAGCATGGAATGACTATGGACGAGTTTGAAGCGGCAATTCCGCAAGAATTCTGGCGTGAGGTAGTTGACCGCGTTGCAGCTGAAGTACCTGACACATTGCTATTAGCCGAGGCATTCTGGTTAATGGAAGGATATTTTGTCCGCACCCTCGGGATGCATCGCGTTTACAATTCCGCCTTCATGCACATGCTCCGCGATGAAGATAATGCCAAGTATCGTATGGCCATCAAGAATACGTTAGAGTTTGACCCGCAAATTCTGAAACGGTATGTAAATTTTATGAATAACCCCGACGAAAAAACCGCGGTCGAGCAATTCGGCAGTCATGACAAATATTTCGGGGTATGTACCATGCTGATAACCCTGCCCGGCCTGCCTATGTTTGGACATGGACAAATAGAAGGTTTACGCGAAAAATATGGGATGGAGTTTCGTTACCCGCGCTTAAACGAAACAACGGATGAAGGTCTGTTACGTGGGCATGAATGGAAAATTTTCCCGCTTCTTCACCGCAGATACCTGTTTGCCAACGTGGAAGCCTTCCTGCTTTTTGATTTTTACACATCAAATGGTCACGTAGATGAAAACGTATTTGCTTATTCAAATCATTTTGGCGATTCTTTGAAAAACTCAGGTCAAGTAGAAAGAGGACTAATAATCTATCACAACAAATTTGCGGAAACGCGCGGGTGGATAAAAATTTCTGCGGCCTATATGAATAAAAAATTAGGCCGGATGTTACAAAAATCATTATCTGAGGGTTTAAATTTGCCGCGCGAAGGCTATATTGTCTTCAAAGATTATG
Organism: Deltaproteobacteria bacterium; assembly: GCA_016214995.1. Taxonomy (GTDB): domain Bacteria; phylum Desulfobacterota; class GWC2-55-46; order UBA9637; family UBA9637; genus JACRNJ01. Next base: position 3,588 of record JACRML010000092.1, on the reverse strand, counting down.
TAACCCACCTGGAGTATATTCGGTCCTGTAGTGAATTATGGGATAAAGGCTTGTATGTAGAACTCAATGCTTATCAATGTCATGCATTTATGGATTTCCAGATTGTAAGCGGTGAGTATTGGGAAAAAGTATGCCAGACTTTGAACGGGGCCGGAATTCAATCCGTAAAAGAGAAATATAATGAACTGCTTGCTGCAAAAGAGAAAGAGGTAAAAAAAGTAAAAATTGTTAAACCCAAACCGCGCCAGGCAACGGGTAAGAAAAAAACTGGAAATAAAAAAGGCGGGAAAAAAAGTAGTGAAGTTAAAAAAACCGTTAAGGGGAAATAGAGGGACATTGAGCTTGTCTAAAAACCTCTGAAATATCACCCTGAACTTATTTCAGGGTCTCATAACTTGTTGATTTTATTAGATGCTGAAACAAGCTCAGCATGACAAACCATGCTGTTTTGTTATTTTTTAGACAAGCTCCATTTCCCATATTTCTTCTCTACCCCACCACCACATTCAATATCTTATTCTTCACATAAACCATCTTTTTTATTTCCTTGCCTGCCAGCCATTCTGTGATTTTTTTGTCCGACATGGCAATCTTTTCAACCTCTGCCTGCGGGCTGTCTATCGGCACGCTTATGCGGCCTCTTACCTTGCCGTTTATTTGGACAACTACTAATGCCTCTTCTTTTTGCAAAGCAGACGCGTCATAGGCCGGCCACATGGTTTTAAAGATATTTTCTTTTTTCCCAATTTCATGCCACAGTTCTTCGCACATATGCGGCGCAAATGGAGAGAGGAGAATGAGCAATAATTCCATTGCGCTTTTAAAATCTGACCTCTGACCGCTGACCGCTGATTGCTTATCTTTATACTTATACAGAAAATTGACATATTCCATAAGCGCTGCTATGGCCGTATTAAAGCGAAACTTCTCTAAATCTTCCGTAACCTTTTTTATAGTCTTGTGCATCTCATAATTGAGTTCGGAATTCGTGGTCTCTCCCGACCCCCGACCCCCGATAGATGCATTCGAGGGCAGTCCCCTGCTCCCCACCCCCTGTATTTCATACACCAATCGCCACACCCTGTTCAAAAACCGGTATGCGCCCTCAACACCTTCAGCACTCCATTCAAGGTCTTTTTCCGGCGGTGCTGCAAACAGGGAAAAGAGCCGTGTAGTGTCTGCGCCGTATTTTTCAATAATCTTATCAGGGTCTATGATATTCTTTTTTGACTTGCTCATCTTCTCTTTAGCGCCTATTTCCACAGGACTGCCGCATATTGTACAGAGGCCATCCTTGACCTCTTCAGGCAAGAGGTAGCCATGCTCTTCGCATTTCATTATCTCTTTGCACACCATGCCCTGAGTCAAGAGATTTACAAACGGCTCATCAAAATCTATAAGCTCTAAATCCCGCATTGCCTTGGTAAAAAATCTGGAATAAAGGAGATGCAGTACTGCATGTTCAACACCGCCAATATACTGGTCAACAGGCATCCAGTATTTAACAGCATCTTTACTAAATGGGCTTGCGTCCTCTTTTGGCGAGACATATCTTAAGAAATACCATGATGAATCCACAAATGTATCCATAGTGTCAGTCTCTCTTTTGGCAGGTTTTCCGCACTTAGGACATTTTGTTTTTATAAATTTATCTGACTGCGCAAGAGGTGAACCACCTTCACCTGTAAATTTTACATCTTCAGGTAAAATCACAGGCAGGTCTTTATCCGGCACAGGCACAACACCACAGCTGTCGCAGTAAATTATCGGTATTGGGCATCCCCAGTATCTCTGCCTTGATACACCCCAGTCCCTTAACTTGTAGCTAATAGATTTCTTCCCTATCCCCTTTTTTTCAAGATGTTCTACAATTGCCTCCATTGCATCTCTATTCTTCATGCCGTTAAAAGGCCCTGAGTTGACCATGATACCGTCATCCACATAAGCCTCGGTCATTAGTTCGGAGTTCGGACCCCCAATAGAAACATTCGGGGGCAGGGTTCGGAGTTGAGAGTTTTCAGGGGTGATTACTACAGCCATCGGAAGGTTATACTTTTTTGCAAACTCAAAATCACGTTGGTCATGGGTCGGCACTGCCATGACAGAGCCTGTGCCGTATTCCATGAGCACAAAGTTGGCAAGATATATTGGCATCTTTTTATTTGTAAGCGGGTTTATGCAGTATGAGCCTGTAAAAACACCCTCCTTTTCAAGCGTCGCCTCTGTCCTTGCGGTTCTGCTCTGTTTCTTTACTTTTTCAATGAATCTCCTGACTTCTGACTCCTGACTCTTGACTGTCAGTTTTTCCGCCATCGGATGCTCAGGAGCAAGGCTCATAAATGTAGCGCCGAACAAAGTGTCCGGCCTTGTGGTGAACACCTTTATCGTTTCATATAAATTTTCTATTCCCTGCTTACCACCCCTGCTTACTACTGCTGGGGCAGGCTCTGCAGGGACAAGCTTAAAATCAACCTCTGCGCCTATGCTCTTTCCAATCCAATTCCTCTGCATAACCCGAACCTTTTCAGGCCAGCCATGAAGTTTATCGCAATAATCCAGAAGCTCTTCGGCATAGGCGGTTATCCTTCAGATTTTTCTGCTCCACGCTGCTGTCGCACCTCCAGCAGAGTCCGCCTTCCACCTGCTCGTTTGCCAAAACCGTGACGCACTGCGGACACCAATTCACCGCGGACTGTTTCTGATATGCCAGACCTTTTTCATAAAATTTTAGAAAGAGCCACTGATTCCATCGGTAATATTCAGGGGTGCAGGTGGCAATCTCCCTGTCCCAGTCATAGGCGAGTCCAAGCCTTTTCAATTGCGTTTTCATGTGTGAGATATTTTCATAAGTCCATTTTGCAGGGTGAGTGTTGTGCTGTATTGCAGCGTTCTCCGCAGGCATACCAAATGAGTCCCAACCCATTGGATGAAACACATTATGCCCTTTCATACTCAAAAAACGTGCTGCTACATCTCCGATGGAATAATTTCTTACATGCCCCATATGTATTTTGCCGGATGGATATGGAAACATCTCAAGCACATAATACTTCTTTTTGGTCTTGTCTTCGGTTACCTTAAAGGCCTTTTCGTCTCCCCACACCTTCTGCCACTTTTCTTCTATTATCTTATGTTCGTATCTCTCCTGCATTATCAACCGCTCCTCGTAAAATAGCGATTAAAAGCCTCGCTATTTTACAAACCTGCGATTTGACCGCCATACTTCGTTATCGGCGCATTTTTGCTCCTCACCGTATTGGTGATATACGGCTCGTCGCAAACAAAACACCCCTTTAGTCCCCCTCTCGAGAGAGGATTTATGGGTGTGTTGTCTGGCAGCCAACTTGCAGGTTTTCCCAAAAATCAAAGTCTATTTTTGGGTCTCCAATAAATTTAGAAATTCTTAACACACGAATCCTTTTTTTTCAAACAAAAAAACTGGGGGGCGTTCATTCTCAGCCTGTCAATAATAAAATTCCTCCGTAAAATAGCGATTGAAACTCTCGCTATTTTACAAACCTGCGATTTGACTGCCATACTTCGTTATCGGCGCATTTTTGCTCCTCACCGTATTGGTGATATACGGCT
>JACRML010000091.1 GCA_016214995.1 Deltaproteobacteria bacterium | reverse complement strand
TGTTTATGCCGCTCAATTGAGGAACATCTTTTGTAATACTTTCCATTGCCGATACAAGTCATCACTTAGCGCCTCTCTTTAACCCGAAAAATGCATTTGCATTTTTTGGCAAACGCAACCTTTGACCAAATACTGCATCAAAAATGTCTGTTCAAATACTCACATACTTAAAACAGTATGCTCCGTTTTATCCAGCCATCTTTTCCTTGTCTTTGGTTCAAATCTTGCGTTTGACCCGAAAAATAAAAACCATATGCATTTTTCTGGTTAACACGTTTATGCTGTCCAACAGGCTCCGTATCTTTCCCAAACTCTCGGCACTCGCATGGATGTAAATTTCGGTGGTTTTACTGTCTGCACAACTTAATGATTCCTGAATGTATCTTAAGTCTACTCTATTTTCAACCCCAAAAATAGACATTGATTTCTGCGGTCAATTGCTTGACAACAACATTTATATAGCATAGACTTCTGCTCCGTAATATCTGCAAAAAAGGGGCGCAAACCCAAATGACACAAGACCTCATTATACTTACAACTTCTCTCATCGTCATTGTAATTGCTGCCGAGATATTTACCAATGCCATTGAATCGCTTGGCGCAAAATTAAAATTCTCAGAAGGTGTAACCGGAAGCATATTTGCGGCAGTAGGTACTGCCATGCCTGAGACAATGGTGCCTCTGGTTGCAATATTTGCCGGCAACTCTGCAAAGATAAGCGAGGAGGTTGGCGTTGGAGCCATACTAGGCGCACCGTTCATGCTGTCAACAATTGCTATGTTTCTGGTGGGCGGCGCTGCATGGGTATTCAGGCACAGAAGAAAAAAGGTGATAATACATCCGGAACATTCTGGATTAAAAAGAGACCTTGAGTTTTTTCTATTCGTATTTTCTCTGGCATTTCTTGTGGCATTTACACCTCCAACATGGAGGCTCTTGCGCATATTTGTGGCAATAATGCTTGTGCTTTCATATTTTTATTATGTAATGGAAACTATAAAGGCGAGCAAAGTGCTTGTAAAAGACGGCCATGCTACAGAAGAAAGCAAAAACCTTTATTTATCTGCCATATTTAAAGACCATATGTTTTTTGTTGTTGTTCAGCTTTTAATTGGCCTTGGCCTTATTATAGCCGGCGCAAAGGGGTTTGTGGTTGGTGTTGAACATCTTGCGGAGGTTCTGCATGTTCCGGTTATTGCCCTTTCGCTTTTGATTGTGCCGATTGCCACGGAACTGCCTGAAAAGGTAAACAGCATAACATGGATAAGTCATGGCAAGGACACGATGGCAGTGGGAAATATTACAGGTGCAATGGTTTTTCAGGGAAGCCTACTTCCTGCAATAGGCATATTTCTAACACCATGGACAACAAACCTTACAGTTACTGCAAGCAGCATTATTACCCTTTTGGCCAGCGGCTGGCTGTATGTGCTTGTAACAAAAAAGACAAAGATTACGCCGCCACTATTGATTGCCAATGGAGTTTTGTATGTCCTCTTTGTAATCATTGTTTTGATAAGCCTATAAACCCAAAAAATGCAGTTGCATTTTTTGGCAAATGCACTTTTCGGGGTTTAGGGTTTTTGGGCCAGCTTTCCACTTTACTTTTGGACAATAAAACCTTATAAATAGTAGACCCCATTAGAGAACTATGTTCTCTAACCGTGGGAGACATCGGGCGGAGGCCGTGCCATGTTCTATATCTCTATTTTGTGATGAAAAAAAATGAAGTGTTCTTAAAAATTATCATTATTGAAAAATTTACCCTTGGAATAATTGCCGTCCTATTGTCCTTTGGCATCATAAGCCTTATCAATAAGGATATGGAGAAATTTGCAAATGAAATTGTTACCTTTTTCAACCTTGATATGAATAATTACTATATTAATGCATTTATAAATAGAATAGGGATGATTGAAAATGGAACCATTATCGGAGTTTCAATTGGCATGGTTTCTTATGCATCTCTGAATCTTGCAATGGGTTATGGTTTATACAGGAGAAGGCTGTGGGCTGAATGGCTAACTGTAATTGCAACCTCTCTTTTAATTCCCTTTGAAATATATGAGATTATTCAGGAGCAGACCGCAATCCGTATAGGTATCCTGATATTGAATGTTGCAATTGTCTATTATCTTGCTAAGCATAAAGAGCTGTTTAAGGAAAGGGACAATGGTTGATATAAACACTATTAAATTTGATGAAAAGGGGCTTGTCCCTGCAATCGCACAGGATTATGTTACAGGGGATGTCTTGATGATGGCATACATGAATAGAGAGGCCCTGGAAAAAACATTGTCAACTGGCAGGGCGCACTATTTCAGCCGTTCAAGGAATAAATTGTGGCTCAAAGGTGAGACATCTGGAAATGTTCAAGAGGTTAAGGCCATTTACTATGATTGTGATGAAGATACCATGCTTTTAAAGATTAAGCAGACTAGTGTTGCATGTCATACGGGAGAGAGAAGCTGTTTTTTCAGGAGGCTGGATGAAGGAGGACAGGAGACAGGGGACAAGAGACAGGGGTTGGCAAACCTTAATATATTGCCAGAGATTTTTGAGACTATAAAACAGAGAAAAAACACCTCACCAGAAAAATCATATGTTGCATCTCTGTATGCAAAAGGTCTTGATAAGATACTGGAAAAGGTGAAAGAAGAATCTTTTGAACTTATTGATGCCGCAAAAAGCGGTAAAAGAGATGAAATCGTCCATGAGATGACAGATCTCTGGTTTCATACTATTGTTCTGCTTGGTCAAAAAGATATACCCTTGCAGGATATATTGAATGAACTCAAAAGAAGAACAGGCGTGTCGGGCATAGAAGAAAAGGCAGCAAGGGGAAAGAAGAGTCAGAGTATCAAAGAGTCATAGAGTCAAAGTTTTTACTCTGATACTGTGACACTTTGATCCTTTGACACCCAATTTTTTATTTTCTTTAAAGGGGAGGTAATTATGGATTGCATTTTTTGCAAGATTACAACAAAAGATATACCATCGGCCATAGTCTTGGAAGATGATAAGTTCATCGCTATAAAAGATATAAACCCGCAGGCACCGGTGCATATCCTGATAATACCCAAAAAGCATTTCTCGACACTTTTAGAATGTAAGGATAAAGGTCTTTTAGGCGATATGCTTTCAATGGCTAATCAGGTAGCTGAAAAGCTTGACGTTAATAAAAAAGGCTTTAGGATTACTATAAATACAAACCGTGAAGGCGGCCAGACAGTATTTCACCTGCATATGCACCTGCTTGCAGGAAGGCCTCTTTCCGGGGTAATGGGATAATAGCAGAGGCCGTGGCCATCAAACCCATGTATACCCAAAAAATCAAAGTCTATTTTTGGGTATACATTTTTATAAATTTTTCTTGCAGTAATTTGGTGTAGTTGTTATTATATATAGCTTAAATATTATTGGGAGGTTGTATGAAAGAAGGAATACATCCAAAATACGAATCAACTGCTGTTCAGTGCGCCTGCGGTGCTATTGTAGAGACCAGGTCTACCAAAAAAAATATAAAGGTGGAGATATGCTCCAGCTGCCATCCATTTTTTACAGGCAAGCAGAAGTTGGTGGATTCTGCCGGCAGGGTTGACAGGTTTAAGAAGAAATATCAAAAGAAAGAGGCAATATAATAAAAATACAGGCTATAGGCAATAGGCGATAGGTATTAGGAAAAACCCATAGCCCAAGCCTATAGCCAATAGCCTATTTTTATGAAAGCAACCCTCCTTAATTTTACCCCGGCCCCTGAAAAAACCATAGTTCTGGCTGCCAGACTCTGTTATTCAGATAGTGATATTTCCCAATTACAAAAAAAGGTTGAGGATATATCTTACGAAAAGTTTCTGGGTAAGATTCTCAAAATGGGACATCTTTCTGTGCTGGAGCACGCCAGTTTTACCTTTGGTATAGAGGGTATATCAAGGGCTACATCTCACCAACTGGTGCGGCACCGTCTTGCATCCTACTCCCAGCAGAGTCAGCGGTATGTAAAATTTAAAGAGCCTGAGTTTGTAACACCGCCTTCTGTTAAAAAAAACCTAAAACTTGGGGAAAAATTTTCTAATACTGTTGCATCCCTTTATAATTTTTATAACGAGATGCTGGAAGCCGGCATACCAGCAGAAGATGCAAGATATGTCCTTCCCAATGCCGCAGAAACAAAGATTATAGTTACCATGAATGCCAGAGAACTACTTCATTTCTTCGGTCTTCGTTCATGCGAGAGGGCTCAGTGGGAAATAAGGGATATGGCAAAGAAGATGCTTGCCCTGGTGAAAAAAGAGGCCTCTTTTATATTTAAAAAAGCAGGCCCCGGGTGCGTAAGCACAAATAAATGCACAGAAGGTGAATTGACCTGTGGAAGGCCGGACGAGATAAGAGAGGAGTTTAAAAAACTATAAAGACAGGCTATGGGCAATGGGCTACAGGCAATAGAAAAACAAATTTTGCCAATAGCCTATAGCCTATTGCCTATTTACCATGCTTAAACGACTTGAACAAATAGAAAAGCGATATGTTGAACTTGGCAATCTCTTAAGTGACCCAAAGGTTATTTCCGACCAGGAAAGCTTTCAGAAATATGGCAAGGAGCATTCCACTCTTGCTGAAATGGTGGAGCTATATCAAGAGCTAAAGAGGGTAGACAACGATCTGCAGGAAAACAAGATAATTCTGGAGGGAAAAGACGAGGAATTGCGGGAATTGGCCAAAGAGGAATTTCCTGGACTTCAAAAGAGAAGGGGTGAATTAGAAGAAAGGCTTAAAGTCCTCCTTCTTCCAAAAGATCCGAACGATGAAAAGAATATTATTATAGAAATAAGGGCTGGCGTCGGAGGAGATGAAGCGGCAATCTTTGCCTTTGATCTTTTCAGGATGTATTCAAGATATGCTGAGGCCCAACGTTGGAGGGTGGAGGTGTTAAGCAGCAGCCCCATAGGCCTCGGCGGATTGAAAGAGATAATAGCCATTATCGCCGGCAAGGGCGTATACAGCAAACTAAAATACGAGAGCGGTGTTCACCGTGTTCAACGCGTCCCTCAAACAGAGGCTTCCGGCAGGATACATACATCAACTGTCACTGTGGCGGTGCTGCCTGAGGCTGAAGATATCGAAATTGACATAAAGCCTGATGATTTGAGGGTGGATACATTCCGAGCAGGCGGGCATGGCGGCCAGAATGTCAATAAGGTGGAAACAGCTGTGCGAATGACACATATCCCGACAGGCCTTGTGGTCTCGTGCCAGGATGAAAAAAGCCAGCACAAAAATCGGCAAAAAGCCATGAAGATACTTGCATCAAGGCTCCTTGATATTAAACAAAAAGAACAGGAGTCCAAGATTGCAGAGGAAAGAAAAAGTCAGGTGGGAACAGGCGACAGGAGCGAAAAGATAAGGACATACAATTTTCCTCAAAATCGCGTCTCAGACCACAGGGTCGGTCTCACCCTTCATCAGCTTGACACTGTAATAGAAGGCGACCTGAATGAACTCATAGAAACACTTGTGCATCATTATCAGACAGAGGCTTTGAAAGGCCAGAACATGGCCTTGCAGGCGTAAGCATAAGAGGAGCAAGAAGCAAGAATAAAGACTTATAACTGAAATTATGGATAAAATAATCATACAAGGCGGCAATCGCCTTGCAGGCGAGGTAGGGATAAGCGGCGCTAAGAATGCGGCATTGGCAATTCTTTCCTCAGCCCTTTTGACAGACGAATGGAATACCTTTTACAATGTCCCAAAGCTAAAGGACATTGATACTATAAAGACCCTTCTTTTGCACATCGGGGCTGAGGTTCAGGAAAAGGGCAATGACTTAAAGATTAGAACCAGAAACATACAAAACGCTGAAGCACCTTATGCGCTGGTCAAGACCATGAGGGCATCGTCTCTGGTGCTTGGACCTCTCTTGACAAGGTTCAAAAGGGCAAGGGTTTCTTTGCCAGGCGGATGTGCAATAGGCGCAAGGCCCATGAATCTCCATCTTTTGGCCTTGGAAAAGATGGGCGCGGACATAAAGATAGAAAGCGGTTATATTGACGTAAAGGTAGCCCCACGGCTTAAAGGTGCGAAGATATATTTTGATATATCTACTGTAACCGGCACAGAAAATATTATGATGGCAGCAACGCTTGCAGATGGCATTACGATTTTGGAAAATGCCGCTTGCGAACCGGAAGTGGCTGAACTGGCAGATGTGCTGAATAATATGGGCGCCTGCATAAAAGGCGGAGGCACGGACTGCATCACCATAGAAGGTGTTGACAGCCTGAAACCGGTAAGGCACACAGTCATGCCTGACAGAATAGAGGCAGGGACATTTATGGTGGCGGCAGGCATGACCAAAGGAAATGTGCTGATAAAAAACTGCCCTATTCATAATCTTGAGGCGCTTGCTGTAAAATTACAAGCGGCAGGGGTGGAGATAAAAACGGAAAATGACGGCGTGCGGATAATAGGAAATTCTCCACTGCAAAGCGTAGATGTAAAGACCCTCCCATATCCTGGTTTTCCAACTGATATGCAGGCGCAATTCATGGCAATGATGAGCATAGCAAATGGCCTTTCGGTAATAACAGAAACAGTATTTGAAAACAGGTTTATGCATGTAAGCGAACTACAAAGAATGGGCGCAGACATCAGAATAGATGGAAGAAATGCCATTGTTAAGGGAATGCCGTTTTTAAGCGGCGCGCCTGTAATGGCAACGGATTTAAGGGCAAGCGCATCGCTTATTCTTGCCGGCCTTGCAGCAGAAGGGGTAACGGAAATATCCAGGGTCTACCACCTTGACAGAGGCTATGAAAGGATAGAGGAAAAGCTTTCAAAACTTGGCGCAAATATAAAGAGGGTGAAGGCATGAAGAAGACAGAAGACAGAAGTCAGAAGTCAGAAGTCAGAATAAATCCTAAATCTAAAATCTTAAATCACAAATCTGAATTAACCATTGCCCTTCCAAAAGGGCGCATCCTGAAAGAGGCTGTTGCACTTTTTAAGAAGATCGGCATTGACTGTTCCGATGTCATGGAAGATAGCAGAAGGCTCATTTTTGAAAATAAAAAACCCGGCATCAGATTTATGGTAATCAGGTCCCAGGATGTGCCGACCTATGTTGAATATGGCGCTGCAGATGTTGGAATAGCGGGGAAGGATGTGCTTCTGGAGCAGGAAAGGGATATTTACGAGCCGCTTGATCTTGGCATAGGTTTTTGCAGGATGATTGTTGCGGAACCAAAAGAACTTGGCAAAAAAGATAATCCGAGGCACTGGACACACATAAGGGTCGCCACCAAATATCCAAATATCACCTTGAAACACTTTATGAATACGGGTATACAGGTGGAGATAATCAAGCTTTACGGCTCTATTGAACTTGCCCCTCTCCTCGGCCTTTCAGAAAGGATAGTTGACCTTGTTCAAACGGGCGAGACATTAAAAAGAAATGGTCTTGTTGAAGTGGAAGAAATTATGAAGGTTACATCAAAGCTCATCTGCAACAGGGCCTCGCTCAAGACAAAGCCGGAGAGGATACGGGAGTTGGTGGAGGGGCTTAAGGAAAAAATATGAGCTGCAAGATACAAGCTTCAAAATTAAGGTTTTTACTTGCAGCACGCAACTCGCAGCTCACAGCTTTTATGACAACCCTTCTTCTATCGTTCGCCGCACACTTTCCATCAAAACCTTTTCAGCCACACCAACTGTTGATATTGGTTCGCCGATAACCACATTTATTCGGCTTGGGTTTATCAGTATGCTGTCCTTTTTCATTATATCCTTTGTCCCTTGTATGGATATAGGAATAACAGGGACACCGCTTTTAACGGCAAGCAGAAAACTACCGCGTTTAAACGGCAGAAGTTCGCCTGTAGCACTTCGTGTGCCTTCAGGAAATATCAGAACAGATGTTCCGCCTTTTACCTTATCAGCCGCCGCCTCAATGCTTTTATAGGCGCTGCCTGCCCGTTCCCTTTCTATACCTATATAGCCGGCAAAACTCATTGACCAGCCTATGATAGGTATTTTAAAGAGGCTCTTTTTTGCAACCCAACGAAACTGCATAGGAATAAATGCCTGCAGCGCCAAGATGTCAAATGCGCCCTGATGATTTGAGGCAAGTATTTGCGGCTTATCTTTGAGCAGATTATCAATGCCTTTTATATTAACGGTTACACCGCTTAAAAACAGCAAGATTCTGCTCCATAAACGACCTATAGAATGGATTGCATTGCCGCTTCTGTTAAAGATAAGCGAAAACAATACAACGAAAAATAGCAAGATGGTAACAGGCAGTCCAACCAACCATACAAACAGGGTTCTCATAAACATTGCAAAATAGTAAAGCTTTGTAAAAGTTAAGTCAATGAACAAAAATACCCCTGAACAAAAACACCTTATCCCGGAAAGAATTTTCAGCAATAGAAAACTTTACATTCACCCATCACCTAAAAATGGACATTGATTTTTACGGCATCACCCAAAAATAGATGTTGATTTTTGGGGAAACCGGCAAGTTGCCTGTCAGACAACACACCCCTAAATCCCCTCTCGAGAGGGGACTAAAGGGGGGTGTTATTTGCGACGCAACCGTATGTTCACCGATACGGTGAGGAGCAAAAATTGTCCGACAACAAAGTATGGCAGGCAAATCACCGGTTTGTAAAATAGCGAGGTTTTTAATCGCTATTTTACGGGCATCAATTTTCAATTGACAATCAAAAATTTTCGTGTATATTACATAACCCATTATGGCAAACTCAAAGAAAAAGAAACTAAAGGTAAAACCAAAAAAGGCTGTGGCAAAAGTAAAAAAGGCTAAAGCTAAACCAGCTAAACAAAAAATCCGTGTAAAAAAGCACAATAAAAAACCCCTTGTCAAGCCTGCGCCAAAACCCGTGCCACTCCCCAGCCCCAGACCAAAGGAATCTTTCAAAAAAGAGATTACAAAAAAACTCCTAAAGGCCAAGGAGGATCTTCTGGCAGAAGTAGCTGAAAAGATAAAGAATGAGAGCAATTCTCTCAAATTTGAGATTGGCGATATTTACGACATTGCAAGCAATGAGAGAGAAAGAGAATTAACCCTCATGCTCGGCGACAGAGACAGAGAAAAGCTAGCAGAGATAGAAGAGGCCCTTGAGCGTATTGAAAATGGAAGTTATGGAGTTTGCGACGAGTGCGGTGAATTAATAACTGAAGGAAGGCTCATGGCCATGCCTTTCACAAAAGTCTGTATAGATTGTAAATCAAAGGATGAAAGAGAAAAAGGCGCCAGAAAACGGTATGAGGAGGAAGCCGGGCTGGCCATGCTGGAAAAAGCAGAAGTTGAAGAAGAAGAATTTTAACCGTGGATTGAAGAACCTATCTAAGCTTAAAATTTGAACCATCATTGCGTTTTTTATAAGTCCGTGTGAGGGTTCTGTTGAAAGACTAACAATATTGTATACCCCTCTAACATGGCAAAACTCCCTTTCTAACAAAGTAAATCCATCTTAACCCAAAAAATGCAGTTGCATTTTTTGACAAATCTATTTTTATTCCATGACCAATCACAAAAAGAATAGTGCTAAGAAGGCCGCTGCTATTGCAGCAACCATACTAGTTTTTACAATCATTGCAATAGCTATTTATAACAAAAAACCTTCGGAGATAAAATATACCAGAACCCTTATGGGGACTGTTGTAGAGATTACCCTTGTGGGCGAGGATGAGGTAAGATTGAATAAGGCGGCAGGGGCTGCGTTTGATGAGATTAAAAGGCTTGAAAATCTGATGAGCCATTACAAAGAAGACAGTGATGTTGCCAAGATAAATGCATCTGCAGGAAAAAAGCCCGCAGCAATTTCCCATGAAACCCTTGCGGTAATAGAAACATCTTTAAAGGTCTCTCAATTAAGCAACGGTGCATTTGATGTAACAATGGGTATCCTTGGAAAGGTCTGGCATTTTACAACGGATGATAAAGGAGAGATGGCTCCTCCTTCAAAAGAAGATATAAAAAAACTCCTCCCTCTTATAGATTTTAGCAGAATAATAATTGATAAAAAGAATTCGACGGTCAAACTGGCAAAACAGGGGATGAAGATAAACCTTGGCGGCATTGCCAAAGGATATATTATTGGCAAGGCAGCAGAGGTATTAAAGAAACTTGACATTAAAAGAGGGATTATACATGCGGGCGGCGATATGGTTGTATTTCAAGAGGCTGGTAGTCCCCCCTGGCTTATCGGCATTCAAGACCCTCGCCAAAAAGATAAAATTATCGGAACCATCAAGGCTTCTAATACAGCAGTTGCCACATCAGGCGATTACGAAAGATTTTTTATAAAGGACGGTAGGAGATACCACCACATCATGGACCCAGACACCGGTTTTCCCGCCGACAAATCCACGGCTGTAACAATTGTAGCAGATGACCCAACCATGGCAGATGCCCTGTCAACCGCAGTATTTATCATGGGGCCTGATAAAGGCATGAAGCTGATTCAAGACCTCCCCGGTGTAGAAGGGTTGATAATAGGGACAGACGGGGAGAGAACAATATCTTCCGGCCTGAAGGGAAAGGTAGACATTTTTGAAAAGCGAAACTGAAAACCTACCTTTAATCTTTCAAGAGAGGGTGAAAGAATTTGGAAACAGACCTGCCCTTTTAAGCCATGATGATGAAGATATTCAAGCCATCTCATGGTTTGAATTTGGCAGACTTGTAAGAGAATTTGCCCTCGGTCTTAGTTCCATGGGCGTTGGAACCGGTGAAAGGATGGCCATACTCTCAGAAAACAGACCTGAGTGGATTATATCCGACCTGGCAATACAGGCTATTGGTTCAATCTCCGTCCCCATCTACTCTACCCTGACACCAAAGGAGATAGAGTTTATACTATTAGATTCCGGGGCATCAACAATTATCATCTCTGATGCGCATCAGTATAAAAAGATTGCCGGCATAAAAGACGGCGTTCCGTCTCTTAAGAGGATTATAGGGTTTGATGTGGAAGGAGAAGAAGTTGTGTCCATGAAAAGTGTTATGGCCGTCGGAATGGATGAGAAGGATGACGCTTTTTTGAATCTCAGAATACATGGAATAAAGGCAGATAACATTGCCACCATTATATATACCTCAGGCACAACAGGAAGACCTAAAGGCGTTATGCTCAGCCATAAAAACCTTATTTCAAATATTCGCGCCTCATTGAATCAAATTATTGTAAAATCAGATGACCTGTATCTTTCATTTCTGCCAATGAGCCATATCTTTGAGAGGATGATCCACCATTTAATGATACACCAAGGGGCGACAATTGCATATTCAAAGGGGTTTGCATCCGTTGGAGCGGATGTTGCATTTTTCAAACCAACAGTAATGGCCGGCGTGCCGTTTCTTTTCCAAAGGATAAAGGAAAAGATAATAGAAAGCGTTAAGAAAGGCGGCTTTGTTAAAAGCAAACTCTTTTCATGGGCATATGGCAAGGGCAAGGAGAGGCTTGCAACTGACAGCAATCACCTTTTTTCCAGAGCAGCAGAGAGGCTTGTATTAAAAAAGATTAGAGACCGCATAAACCCAAGGCTTAGATATTTTATTTCAGGCGGCGCCCCGCTTCCAAAAGAGGTTGGAGAATTTTTCTGGGCCTTGGGTATTCCGCTATTGGAAGGATACGGCCTTACAGAAACATCCCCGGTTGTATCGGTAAATTCCCTTAATGCAGTCAAGCTCGGCACAGTAGGCAAACCAATATCCGGGGTGGAGGTAAAAATAGGCAGCGATGGCGAGATACAGGTCAAAGGCCCGAATGTGATGAAGGGCTATTGGAATATGCCTGAGGCAACAAAAGAGGTAATAAAAGACGGCTGGTTTTCTACAGGTGACACTGGCTCAATAGACAAAGATGGTTTTCTCATAATCACAGATAGAAAAAAGGATATCATCATTACCGCCCTTGGCAAAAATGTTGCTCCGCAAAGGCTGGAAACCCTTCTGCGGCAAAGCAGATATATAAAGGATGCTGTTATTTTTGGTGATAAAAAACCTCATCTTGTTGCCCTGATAGTTCCTGAGCTGGAGAGATTAAAGGAATATAGCAATGGTATGGAAATTTCATATGATAATGATAAAGAACTGATAAATGACAAAAGGATTTACAGGTTTTATGAAGATATAGTCCACAAGATGCTAAAGGATTTGGCAAGATTTGAACAGATAAGAAGGTTTGCCCTGATATCTGAACTTACACAGGATACGGGCGAACTTACCCCGACCTTGAAGATAAAAAGACGGGTCGTGGAGGAGAAATATAAATCTGTGATAGATGAGCTGTATGCTGCATTGTAGGCTGAAGATGCAAAGATGCTTCCTTGACTGCTTATCAGAAAATGCAAATGCATTTCTGGGTTATTCTAATACAAACGCATCAAATAAAGCGGCACATACGAACGCAAGAAATGGCTTTAGACAAGGCGGACGAGGAGGAAAACCGCAGGCATACTTAAATGAGTATGTTGAGGATTTTCCGAGGAGTCCAACACAATATAAAGACATTTATTGCGTTCGTATTAATTCCCTATCGAAGAATGCCGCCACACGTTTAATATATTCTGTGGGAAAAGTTTTATACGCACTTATATGCCCTATGCCAGGCAAAAGCCACATCTCATTCCCCTTTTGATTGGCTTTCACAGCAAATATCCGTCTGGCATGTTCAACCGGAACAATATCATCAGCCTCCCCGTGTATCACAAAGATACGCCCGTTGGTTATTTGGGAGACTGATTCTGCAGGTCGTAATGAATATAGATTTGCGCCATACATAAAATGCACCATGTTGACTATACCGAAGTTAAAGATATTAGGAAGGCCGCTTCTCTGCGGGATCTGCACCTCAAGCAATTCAGCCAAATCAGCATAGCCGCTATCCTCAACAATCGCCGCAACCGGGGTTGTACCTGCTGTAATCATAGCAATTGCAGCGCCCATAGACCAGCCCATTATCCCGATTTGACCTGCGTGAAATCCGCGGCCTTTCAGATATTGAATAGCGCCTTTGAGATCGCGCTGTTCAAAATAGCCCAGGGAAAATCTATTGCCCTCTGACTCGCCCCATCCCCTTAAGTCAAACATAAGAATGTTATATCCGTTCTTAACCAGGCTGCCGGCAATTTCCAGCATACCTATTTCAGGATTTGCCCTATGAAAAGCCTTGCCGTGAACCAGGATAATTACACGGCTGCCGGCAGGAGCCGGAATAAACCAGCCTTTGAGTTGCAGAGAATCTTCATGGCTGGGGAAAGAGATATCTTCATAAGCAAGACCTGATTCTTTTGGCGTTGAGGTTATCTGGTTGCGTTCGGTTTGAGTAAGAATAGAGGCCATGTAGGCAGATATGCCAAAATATGTTGTAAGGGAAAGAACAACAAATGATAAGACGATTATTTTGAAGCGGCGGGATATGCTATGGGACATATGATAGAGATTTTATGCACAAAGAAGTAAGATTTTTTAACCGTTATTTATCTTGCAGCATTTCCAAGTTGTTTTAAAACATATTCTCTAATAGCCTTTGGCTTTGGTAACTTCCTCACAACTTTGCCTTTTTGAATCAATGGCTGCAAAAGCGCTTCATAGCTTCCGCCGCAGGCGCATTTCAGCTTGGAGTTGGGAGTTCGGAGTTGGGAGTGGGAAATCTGCAGAGGCACAATTTTATCATTACCGCATTTTTTGCATCTTAAAATTTCTTTTGCCCCTGACCACTTTCCCCTTTTTGCCATTGGCTTTCCTTCTACCTCCATGATGTCCATGGCAAAATCAACAACAGGCGCATTGCTTATACATGTGCCAACGCCAAAGGCGTCAACCAGAGGCTTTAATTCCATAACCTCTTTTTCATCAAGACCGCCACTGGCAAAAAGCTTTACGTTTTTAAATCCGCGCAAATCAAGCTCCCACCTCACCTCTTCAAATATGCGGTAGAAATTCCCCCTCCTTGATGCAGGTGTATCAAGCCTTACTGCATAGAGCCTTCCCTTCATTGCCTCTGCAACCCGCAAGGCCTCAAACTTTTCATCATTGAATGTATCAATGAGCGCAACCCTTTTTACCTTTTTATCTATGACCTCATCAAATGCCTTTATTGCATCAATGGTATCTCCAAGAACCAGTATCAGCGCATGCGGCATGGTGCCCATTGGGTCTGTCTCAATAAGCTCTGCGCTTACAATAACTGCAACACCGTCGCATCCGCCGATATATGCAGCGCGCTCAATCATGGGAGCAACAGCAGGGTGCATCCTGCGCGCGCCAAAACTCACCACCATCCTGTCGTCCGCCGCCAGCCGTATACGCGCCGCCTTTGTAGCAACACCTGTTGCCTGACAGATAAGCCCCAACATGGCCGTCTCAAATACACAAAAGTCCGTATACATCCCCTCTATTTCCATCACAGGTTCATATGACTTAAAAATAGTTCCCTCTTGAAATGCCCTTATATTTACAGGCTTTCCTTGCATCAAATATGCGACCTCTTCTATACCTGCAAACACTGCCCACTGCCAGTCATGGGGAAGGGTCTTTGCAAAAAACTCTGCCCTCACCCATTTGTCTATGCCCTTTTTCTTGAGTATCTCTACTGTCCGGGCAAAGTAGACATCTGTAGTCCTACCTGATTTTATATCCTTTGGGTCTGCGATGTGGAACATAGGACCTCCCATTTCTTGCATTCGTACCGTGACAGTTTATTTAGCCCAAAAAATGTAGTTAACCGATGCTTTGCTTTATTGAGTTCTGAACAGTTTCAACTGAGAATGTTTTGCTATGTGGTCAAAGTCTCTATCGTTTGTATATAAGCAACAGTCATTTTCTATGGCTGCAGATGCAATCAAGGCATCAATAGTGCTTATCTGAATGCCTTTTTTACTCAGGTGATTTTTAAGTTCTGCCGCCTTGATGTAGGGTTCTCTCTTTATTTCAAGCAGAGGGAAGGCATCTAAATATTTTTTTAACCTTGCAAAATCTTCGGCCTTTCTTATACCTTGCAATATTTCCTGAAGAATTATGCCAATTAGATAAATATCTTCGCCATTTTGGATTATCTTTTTAAGAGTCTCGGCCTCGGGATTTTGGATATGGCTCTGTCTTCTGAGCGCTAAAGACCAGATAGAAGTATCTACGATTACCCTCATCTGTGTCTTCTCTCTTGTTTATAGTCATAGTCCTCTCTCATCTCTATTTTCCCAAACAAGGCAAGGATATCCTTCTGCCTCCTTTTTTTAATAAACTCCTCCAGCGCCCTTTCTACAGCATCCTTTTTTGTTTTTGCGCCGGATAATGCCTTTACCTCATCCAGCAACTCTTCTTTTATTGCCAATGTAGTCCTCATATATGCCTCCAGATGCATACTTTTTTAGCATATTAGCATATGCCTAAAGTTGGTGTCAAGGATAGAAGAGAGCAAGAAAGCTATTGCACCTATTGTCGCCGAAACAATACTTGACAACACTACATGTATTAGCAATAATCAGCCATATCGTTCACAAAGGGAAGAATTGGCTCCATATCCCGATTTTATTGATGTGAAAGTTTCATAGAGAAAATAGAACGGAAACTTGATAGAATGCTTAAATTAATGTCAGAGGAAGACCAATAAAAGGGATGTCCCTATTTATCCCCCTAATTATCCCTAAGGATTTGATGAAAGGCGGAAAGAGGATGGATTATATTTTCGTGGGATCTTATCATTTCCTATTTTCTTCTTTATAAGCAATCTCTTTCTATTTCCTAAAACCTGTCCCTGCTGGTATTAGCCGTCCCGATATGATATTTTCGGTTAATCCCCTTAAAAAATCAATTTTGCCAGATATTGCAGCATTAGTAAGCACTTTGGTTGTCTCCTGAAATGCAGAGGCAGCAATAAAACTGTTATTATTCAAGGCAGCCTTGCTGATTCCATTTATTATACTGCTAGCAATAGCCGGCATCCCTCCTTCTTTTATGGATACCAAAGCATTCTCGTCCAAAAGCGTCTTTCTGCTGATGAGTTCACCCCTTAAAAATTTAGTGTCTCCAAGGTCTTCAATCACCATCTTATCAGTCATCATTTTGATAATTATCTCAAAATGCTTACAATCTGTAGATAAACCTTCAGCATTATATAGTTCTTGGAGTTTTTTTATAAGAAATAATTGACAGCTTCTAATCCCTTTGGATTTTAACAGTTCATGAAGACTTATACTATCTTTAGAGTCAATTGATTGCTTTTCGTAATCCTGCATTGTTGAAGATGATTTATCCAATCCATCGGTGATAGTCTCACTATTATCATCACGGCCTTCTGATTTTGTCTCAGAATCTATACCAGTAGGATTTGTATCTTTTTCATCCGCCTTATTATTATCAACATCTTCCATAATGCCAAACAGTGGTGGGGAATCCATATCATCTATTGACTGGTTATCTGTATCTTCTATGACTGTCTTTTCTGTTGACTCTCTAAATTCAAACAGGCCTATAATCTTATTAAGCCATACTGCAGGATTCCACTCTTTTTTCCATGCATCAAAGATATGCTGACTGGTTATGGCGCCAATAGATTGGGCTGCAATTATTCCAGCCGACATGCCAACCTCTACAAGTTTTCCTGTTGATATATCTATGCCATAGCATTTTGCACATATTCCTGTTCCTGAATGACATGTAACAGGAGACCTGATTTTTATCTTTTCACCCCCCCATTCTTTTAACCGATTAACTACATTATCAGTTATCTCCATCCCACAATAAGCAATAATCTCGCCTGTTACAGGATTCCTCGTCTCTTCTGCAGATATGCGTCCGACAATACCATAATCTAACTCCACCTCTATCCCATCCCCTGTGCCACAATCATCCTCTGTAACAACCATATCTTGAACTGCATAAATGAGTTTTCTAAAAAGATGCCCTGCTTTGGACGTTGATAATATATTGCCGACCACCTTTCCAGCAGAAAAGGTGGTCATAAAATATTCTATTGGAGATAACCCTTCTCTATAATTAGATAAAACAGGATACCTGAATCTGTTATTGTTGCTATCTCTTGCAAATCCCCTTATTCCTGCCAATTGATATATCTTATCCATCAGGTTCGTTCTTATACCCGATGCCAGCATCATTGAGATTATATTGGATGTTGTATCCTCTTTTTTAAATATTGTATCCACCTCTGTTTTAATTGATTCAGAAACCTTATTCCATATTATATCCATCCTCTTAAAAAATTCGTATCCATTGGGATTTTCATGTTCAAACCCATTTTGCAGTTCTTTAATGCCTTGCACAGCACCCTCTATAACAGCATCTTTACATGAAGGTATCTTAATATCGTCTATACAGATGGATAGACCTGAACGGCTAATATATTCAAAACCGATATTCATAAGTTTATCAAGAAATTCAGCAGTCTTTTTATTGCCCATCTTTGAATGGGCGTATAAAATCAATTTTTCTATATTCTCTTCAGTCATTGCTCTATTGATAAGGGGAAATGGTACCCTTTCTGGCAGAACCTCTTTTAACAGCAAACGGCCAGTTGTTGTTTCAATCATCTTCCCATCCATTTTTACCTTTATAGCAACATGTTCGGAAAGATAACCAGAATTATATGCCACCATAACCTCTTCCTGGCCTGAAAAAACATTCCCTTCACCTTTTGTTCCTCTTTTTTCTTTTGTAAGGTAGTACATCCCAAGCACGATTTCATGAATTGGCTTGATTGTGAGTGTACCATTGGTAGGCGAGAGGATATTGTTTTCAGACATCATTAAAACCCTCGCCTCTGTCTGTGCCTCTATTGATAAAGGTACATGTACTACCATTGTATCTCCATCAAAATCAGCATTGAATGACTTGCAGACAAGAGGGTGCAATTTTATTGCCTTATCATCGTGAAGTACAGGCTCAAATGCCTGAATACCCATACGATGAAGGGTTGGCTGACGATTTAACAATATTGGATGTTCCCGTATTACTTTATCCAGCACATCCCACACCTCCGGCTTTTCCCTTTCCACCATCTTCTTTGCTGCCTTTATTGTAGTAGCATAACCACGCTCCTCAAGTTTCTGGTAGATAAATGGTTTGAAAAGCTCCAGCGCCATCAATTTTGGCAATCCACATTGATTGAGTTTTAACATGGGGTCCGGTACAATAACTGAGCGCCCTGAATAGTCAACCCTTTTACCCAAAAGGTTCTGTCTGAATCTGCCGCCCTTTCCTTTTATCATATCGCTTAATGACTTCAACGGCCGCTTATTCTGACCTGTTATTATCCTGCCTCTTCTTGCATTATCAAACAGGGCATCTACAGCCTCCTGCAGCATCCTTTTTTCATTTCTTATAATAATTTCACGGGCATTCAGCTCCATAAGCCTTTTCAGACGGTTATTTCTGTTTATTACCCTTCTGTAAAAGTCGTTTAAGTCAGATGTGGCAAACCTTCCACCATCCAGAGGTACCAATGGTCTTAAATCCGGCGGTAGTACCGGGATAATATCAAGTATCATCCATTCAGGTCGCTGTCCTGATAATCTGAATGCCTCAACCACCCGTAACCGCTTCGCCAGTTTTTCCTTTCTTTCCTTAGACCTTGTATGCCGTAATTCTTCTCTGATTTCATTTGATAATTCTTCAAGGTTAATCTTCTCCAAAAGTTTTTTAATAGCCTCTGCACCCATACCTGCTTTAAATGCAGCGTTCTGTTTGACAATGGTCGTAGCCTTTTCACGTTCCTCATTTGTAAGGTTGGGTTTTTTAAGTAACTTCTTAACCGATGCTGCTAATTTATTGTCTATGGTATATTTAAAAATGGCTTCGTAATAATCTTCATCGGAAAGAAGTTGTTTTTTTTGTAGAGGAGTATCCTTTGGGTCAATAACTATATAGCTTTCATAATATATAACCCTCTCCAGTTCTTTCAGGGTCATGTCTAAGATTGTCCCGATTCTGCTCGGCAGACTTCGCATAAACCAGATATGGGCAACAGGGGTGGCAAGCTCAATATGGCCGAGCCTTTCACGCCTTACCTTGGATGATATTACCTCTATACCGCACATCTCGCAGGTTACACCCCTGTGCTTCATCCTCGTATACTTACGACAGTTACATTCATAATCCCTTAAAGGACCGAATATCTTTGCGCAAAAAAGACCATCCCTCTCAGGCTTAAATGTCCTGTAGTTTATGGTCTCCGGCTTCTTTACCTCTCCATGCGACCATTCCCTTATCTTCTCAGGGGAGGCAATTGATATCCTGATAGCAGAAAAATCTGTTGGCCTTTTCTGTTTTCCAAAGAGCGCCGCTAATCTTTCCAAGCTATATCCTTTCCTATTTTACGAGAATTGTAAATCTTGAATCTCCCAATAACAAAGGAAATGGGGTCATGCTTTTTGCTGTCGCCTCTTTTTTAACCAGTCTGCTGATAATTGAATAGTGCATCATTAGGTAATCAGCAATCTTTTTCTGGGTATAGCCATGCCCCCTCTATCGCCTCTACTATTCTATTGTCTCTTATATGCTTGTCCTTTAATACTTTTGCTTTAAACAATTTATCAAGATTAGGTTGGTGATTGAAAATTTCTAATTTTCTATCTGCCGCACCAGCTCCGCCCGTTCTCCTCTCAAAAAAAGCAGGAGCAGCATTCCGATTACCAGCACAGCAGAGCCTATAATTATAAACCAAATGCCTGGGTCTTTGTTTATATTAAGCACAACATAAGGCGCATTGATATAGCCCGACAGCTCTATGGTACGGCCTTCAAGATTTACGCTGCTGCCAATGGTGGACAACTGAAGCCATCCCATCTTACCGCTTGCAGATATAATTGCCTGATGCGGATTTCTGTATTCTTCAGAACGGGAATATGGGTTGCCCGTTTCATCCAATGCAAAATCGGGGATGATTGTGCCAAGTTTGAATATCGCTCCGTTTTTTGTCTTGAACACCCCTCCAAACTTTATTCTAAATCCTTCCTCACCTACTTTAAGGATAAGCCCCGTAGGCGCCTCTCCCTGGTCTGCATGATAAAAGGCAATGCCTTTGTAAATCAGCGGGCCATTTATCTGGATATCATCCTTAAGAATTTCTTTTCCATGTTCAAGCAAGGCAACCTTTGTTTTCAGGTCTTCCAGCCCGGCCCTGCGCGATGTTTTCATTTCTATATCATCAAAACGAAGCGAAAGCCCCTCCTGTGAAAAAACCGGTATTGTCTGCCCCTGAAACACAAAATTTCCGGGACTCCGAAACCCGTATATGCTGCCGACAAGATGACCCAAAAGCGCTATTAAAAAGCCTATATGAACAATTTGTGGAAATAATGATTGCCACGGCCTTTTATCTTTGAATACGGAATAGAGCTTGTCCAAAGTGCAGACTGTGGTATTTACGGCAAATATGGTTGTAAAGAGAACAAGTATAAAAATCCACAGGCTTATAGAAAAGTGGGCCTTACCCACAGAAAGAAGCCATGGGAAAAGTATTGCCTGATCCAACGCCTGAAAGACCTGTGGGTTCCTCATAGATATAATAGAACCCCATGCCGCATCAAGGATAATAAGCCCGGCAAGGAGTATGGTAAGTTGTGTGGATGCAAAAAACCGCCAGATAGATTTCATACACCCTGAAGATAGCATATTGCAGCCTGTTTTGCCATAATCCATTAGGCTGTTGAAAAAGCCATCAACAGCCTTGATTACACCGATTAGAAAAAATGATTACACAGATATTTCAATGGGTTTTAATCTGTGTAATCTAATCTTTTATCTGTGCAATCAGAGTTTGTTGAGTTTTTCAACAAACTATTACAAAATTGACTACCTTAAGATTGCCTGCTAGAATCAATCTATGCCATACACCTATCTTGACCACGAAGCTGATGTCGGAATCAGGGCAACTGGCTCCACGCTTGAAGAGGCATTTGAGCAAGGCGCAAAGGCCATGCTCAATGTGATGTGGGATATATCAACGATTGAGGAAAGGCAGAATGTTTCCATAGAGTGTACGGCAGGGGATATACCTGAACTATTTGTAGAGGCCTTGAATGAAATACTGTCTAAACAAGGGATTGAAGAACTTGCAATTGCAAGGCTTCGGGTAGATAAAATAACGAATGTTGATGGGAGATACGAACTTAAAGGAACTGTTTTCGGAGAACTGTTGAATCTTGACAAGCACACGGTAAAGACAGAGGTCAAGGCAGCAACATATGCAGGACTTCGCTATGAGGAAAAAGAAGGTCAGCATATTGTGCAGTGTATTTTGGATGTGTGAGGCTTGCGGAACGTTATGGAAAACAAATCTATTTAATGGGGCTGAGATTTTTGTGCAGATGCGGCATAATTTTGCGGTAAAATGTAATTGGAAATTAAAAGCAGAAAGAGACTGAGGTTGACTATGGCAAACGTATTTGCCCCAAGACTTCTCGGTAAAACAGGATTTATGGCCGGCCCGCTTGGTGTGGGCTCAAGCTACGGCGTCGGTGCAAAAGGGATTGAGGAGGCGTTTGATCGCGGCGTCAATTATTTTTACTGGGCATGGGCCAGACGACAGGGCATGCGGAAAGGCCTGAGAAATATCTGCAGGAAAAACAGGGAAAAGGTTTTCATCTCCATAACAAGCCTTGTTCCTACGGGCCCTATGATACGATTCTCTGTAACCCGGGTTCTCAGGGCGCTGCAAATAGATTATGTCGACGGCCTCCTTTTCTTCCTCTTTAAAAATAGGCCACTTTTTAAAAGCCAGATTGAGCCTGCCCTGCGGTTAAAAGAACAAGGGCTGGTTAGGCACATCGGTTTCTCATCTCATCATCGGCCGAACTTCCCGCGTTTTGCAAAAGAGCCGCACATAGATATAGAACACATCCGCTACAATGCGATCCACCGGGGCGCAGAAACAGAGGTCTTTCCCCATCTCCCGCCAAAAGGCTCGAAGGAAAGACCGGGTATCGTGATATTTACCGCCACCTCATGGCGGCAGATTATAACTGCCGACCCTGAAAAGCTGAACGGACTGAAAATTCCTACTGCAGGAGATTGCTACCGGTTTGTCCTCTCCCACCCTGATGTGGATGTGTGCCTGACAGGGCCTTCCAATGACCATGAGATGCGCCATGCGCTGGATGCCGTAGAAAAAGGGCCTATGACCGAAGATGAACTCAACTGGATGCGGGCGGTGGGCGCTGCTATTAAGAAGTAAGGCCGTAAAATAGTGATTGAACTCCTCGCTATTTTACGAGGTATGAATTCTTTGCGAAAGAGAGGCATCTATGTCCGAAAAACCATTATCCGTTGAAATAAAAAAGATAACACCGTATCTTTGGGAGATACCCAAGAAAGGGGATATGCTTGTCCCGGGCAGAATCTACGGGGATGAGGAGACAATCCAGAGCCTTCTGAAAGATGTTGAGGAAAAAAAGGGGGGCGGGTTCACGCCGGCAATTGTGCAAGTCTTGAATGTGGCCATGCTTCCCGGAATCCAGAAGGCATCCATTGCCATGGCGGATATTCATCCGGGATACGGTTTTGCCATAGGCGGGGTCGGCGCATTTGACCTTGACCAGGGTGTGATAAGTGTTGCCGGAGTCGGGTTTGATATAAACTGTGGCGTGCGGGTTTTAAGAACATCTCTTGACAAGGAAGATGTGGAGGCTAAAAAAGAACAGCTTGCAAACCAGCTTTTCCGTGATGTGCCGGCAGGCCTGGGCTCTACAGGAGATATACGGTTGAACTCCGGCGAGATAGATGAGGTTTTGATAAAGGGCGCTGAATTTGCGGTCAAAAAGGGATATGGATTTCCGGAAGATTTGGAATATATTGAAGAGAATGGCAAGGTTCAAAATGCAGACCCGGACAATGTAAGCAAAAAGGCCAAGGACAGGCAATTCAAGCAGGTTGGCACTCTGGGCTCAGGCAATCACTATCTGGAGGTTCAGTGGGTTGAAGAAATTTACGACCTCAAGGCAGCCGACGCTTATGGCATCCGCAAAAATCAGATACTCATAGCAATCCACTGCGGAAGCCGCGCATTGGGGCATCAGATAGGCACAGATTATCTGCAAACACTTTCCGAGGCGAGCAGAAAATATAATATCCCCATAAGGGAGA
This sequence comes from Deltaproteobacteria bacterium, assembly GCA_016214995.1. GTDB lineage: Bacteria > Desulfobacterota > GWC2-55-46 > UBA9637 > UBA9637 > JACRNJ01. Next base: position 1,612 of record JACRML010000091.1, on the reverse strand, counting down.
GAGAGCTTGTGTGCGCGCCTTTTAAAAGCCCGGAAGGCCAGAGATATTTTACCGCAGTAAACTGCGGCATAAACGGCGCATTTGCCAACAGACAGGTCATAAGCCATCTCACGAGAAAAGCTGTTCAGCATGTATTTGGCATAGATATGCGCGATATAGCTCTCTTGTATGATGTGGGGCACAATACGGTAAAGATTGAAACCCACGAAGTGGATGGCGTTAACAAGAAACTCCTTGTCCACAGAAAAGGGGCAACAAGGGCATTTGCTGCCGGCAGAGTTGAGGTTCCGGCAGCATACAGAGAAGTAGGCCAGCCCCTTCTTGTGGGCGGGACAATGGGTACTGCTTCTTATATTTTATGCGGCACGCAAAAGGGTATGGAAGACTGCTTTGGCAGCGCGGTTCATGGCGCTGGCAGAGCCATGTCGCGGGAAAAGGCAAAGAGACAGTGGCGCGGAGAGGAGCTTATCCATGAGCTGGCTCATAAGGGCATATTGATAAAATCAAGGAGTAAATCCGGCGTTGCAGAAGAAGCCCCTGGCGCTTATAAGGATGTTGACAGGGTTGTTGATATTGTGCATGGGGCCGGAGTTAATAAAAAAGTGGCCAAAGTAAGGCCTCTGGTTTGCGTAAAGGGTTAAAAATCTTCCTCCAGGTATAACTCTTCGGTACCTCTTTTCTTTCTTATTTTCAGGGGGGTCTGGCAATATGGACAAAATATCTCCTCCGCCACCTTTTCATCCCCTGAAACTGGAACATCTGCATCGCACATTGGGCAGGTTAAATATTGTGCGGCGTCTTTTAAAGCCATTAGGTTCCCCCTAGAGTAAAAAAGTCTGGTATTCCCCAGCACATGAACCAGATAGGCAGATTCTACAAGATATTGGGTCTTTTGTATAGGAAAATTTCATTCCCAAAGCCCGCTAAAGCGGGATTTGCAACCGTCAACCCATCCCAAAATACTGCACTGTAAAAATTGCCGTTCACCGATACGGTGAGGAACAAAAATTAGCCGATAACGAAGTATGCCTGTCCCCGAGGGTCTCTATCGGGAAGCAGCCAAATCGGCTGGCTCCACTTGCTGCGAAACGATTGCAAGTGTAAGATGTAAAATAGCGAGGTGTTTAATCGCTATTTTACGGACATCTTTTAACCTTGACACAATAGGCTTAAATGGAGTAGGATACCCCAAGTTCTACATATTGTATAAAGTATACGCCCATCTTTAAGGAGGATTCCATTGAAAAAGATAATATTCATAGAACCAAAACCGCCGGACTTTCATATATTCAGCAGAATGCCTTTGCCAAGGCTTGGCACCGTACTTTTGGGAACAATACTTAAACAAAATGGATATATTGTTAAAAGTTATGTGGAGTCGGTGGGGGAATTGGAACTGGAAGATGTGCTCACAGCAGATGCTGTAGGCATATCAACCATTACCTCAACCTCTACAAGGGCATACGAAATTGCGCAGATTGTGCGAAAGGCGGGCATACCTGTATTTATGGGCGGCCCACATGTTACCTATCTGCCCGATGAGGCATTGGAATCATGCGATTATGTACTGCGTGGAGAGGCAGACGAAAGCATAGTTGATTTTATAAAGGCC
>JACRML010000098.1 GCA_016214995.1 Deltaproteobacteria bacterium | reverse complement strand
TTTATTAGAAATTAGACATTAGGATTTAGAAATTGTAGTTAGACATTATGAATCTTGCGGCCCAAATAAACAGCCTGCATGCAGCGCTTATACTCCTTACAGCCTTTGGCCTTCTTGTGCAGAAGAGGATGTATGGGCTTCTGCATATATTTGCGTGGCAGGGACTATTCCTATCCATAAGCACGGCTGTAGTAGGTTATGCGGCAGGGACGCATCATCTCTACATATCGTCTGTTCTGACATTGCTCCTTAAGGTCATTCTCTTGCCATATATACTCCATGTGCTTATACAGCGATTGCAGATACATAAAGAAATAGAAACTGTTGTAAATGTGCCGACTACCATGCTTATTGGCATTGCACTGGTGATATTTTCATACCATCTGACTGCGCCAATCCGCGAACTCTCTACCCTTGTAACCCGTTCTACGCTTGCAGTTGCGCTGGCAACAGTCATGATAGGTCTTTTGATGATGATTACCAGACGGCACGCAGTAACCCAGATAATAGGATTTCTTGCAATGGAGAATGGATTGTTCTTTGCCGCTACCAGTGCAACATACGGAATGCCGCTTGTCGTGGAGCTTGGTGTAGCTTTGGATATCCTGATAGCTGCATTTATCTTCGGTATATTCTTCTTCCACATCCGCACTACATTTGACAGTCTTGATGTGGAGCAGATGGCTAAATTGAAGGAAGGAGACTAGGGATTGGAGGCTGGGGACAATGGAAATTTCTAATTTCTAAATCCTAATTCCTAATAAAATGTCAAATGTCAAAAATAAAGGTATTGGAAATTTAGTCATTGGATATTTTATTAGAAATTTAGACATTAGGATTTAGGGATTTCAAACATTCAGCCACTAGCCCCAATATTTATATGACACTTCTCATTCTGCTCAGCATATCATTTCTATCAGCAATTACCCTTGCCTTTGTGGGCGACAGGAAATTTGCCCCTGAGATAAATATACTTGGGTCTGCGGCTACATTTTTTGCAGGGGTTGGACTTGCAGTTCAGGTTTATATGCAGGGCCCGATGCTGGCTGCCGGAAAGTTCTTTTTTGTTGATGCCTTTAATGTATATCTTGCGGTGCTCACCTCTTTTGTCTCCATGACAACAGCCATCTTCAGCAGAAGATATATGCGTCGTGAAAGAGAGCATGGCCGTGTAGGACACTGGGGCATGCGTTTCTATCATGCCATGTTTCAGCTATTTATCTTTGCAATGCTTTTGGCGTTATTAACCAATAATGTCGGCGTGTTGTGGATAGCAATGGAGCTTGCAACACTATCTACTGTCTTGCTGGTTTCACTTTATCGCACCCCTACAGCAATTGAAGCGGCATGGAAGTATTTTATATTGTGCGGTGTAGGAATTGCGTTAGCACTATTTGGAACAGTACTTCTCTACTTTGCAGCAGAAAGGGTTTTGGGCGAAGGCGGTGAAGCGCTTCTCTGGACAAACCTGAATCAGGTAAAAAGCCTGCTTGAGCCAACTGTTTTGTCGCTTGCCTTTGTATTTTTAATGGTTGGTTACGGCACAAAGGTCGGGCTTGTTCCTCTTCACAACTGGCTTCCTGATGCTCACAGCGAAGGCCCTACACCAATATCCGCCGTACTTTCAGGGCTGCTCTTAAATATTGCGCTCTATGCACTGGTTAGATGCAAGGTTCTTGTTGATGGAGCTACAGGCACACACCAAGCAGGTTATATAATGATGGGATTTGGTCTTCTTTCTATTCTGGTTGCTGCCTTTTCCATCTTGAGACAGAAGGATATAAAAAGGATGTTTGCATATTCATCCATTGAACATATGGGCATAGCAACCTTTGCATTCGGCCTCGGCGGGCCAATAGCTACGTTTGGAGCGCTTTTGCATATGCTGGTTCACAGCCTGACCAAGTCGGCAATATTTTTTACCGTGGGGCATGCATCCCAGATGAATGGAACGCAGGAGATGAGTAAGATAAAGGGGCTTATCAAAGGAAACCCTCTTGTTGGTTGGGGGCTTATGTTCGGTGTTATGGCAATTGTGGGAATGCCCCCCTTTGGTGTTTTTGTAAGCGAGTTTTTAATATTGACTGCAACAATAAAGAATGCGCCGCTCTTAACACCTTTACTCTTGATAGGGCTTGTCGTAGCCTTTGCAGCCCTCCTCAGGAGAGTTCAGCCCATGATCGCCGGTGAGATTCCAGCAAACCAGCAGTTTTTAAAAGTCGCCCATGTGCCTGTGATTTTGCACATGCTTTTAGTGCTGATTATCGGTTTATATATGCCGAATTTTCTGGCAGAGTGGTTTCACACTGCGGCTGGGTTGTTGAAATGAAGGTAGTTCACGCTGAAAAATGCCTGATCCATGACTTTATCATGGGTACCCCGCTGTGTTGTCACTGCGGCTTCTGCGCTCAACATACTACAAAGTATGCCTCGCTTGAAGCCTTGCTCCGCCTTGCATCTGGAACATTTTTGAGCGTGAACTGTTTAGAATACCTATATTATAATTTAACTATTGGTTAAAGTGTGATTATGAAATTCTCTCAAAGAATTGGCGAAAAACCGATTAAGACTGAATTACAAATTAACTCTATGGATGATGACTTAAGAGTTGATTTTGAAGATGCAAAGTACATGCTTGTATCATGTTCAGCCTTTATTAACTATCTTGTTATGAAGGCAACCAAATCAGGAATAAAATTTTGAAGTGCTTTTACCATACTTATTAAAATGACCACTCTAAACAACACCATAACCTCCACCTTAGGTACTGATGCTATACAGGATAATAGTCAACACCCTGTAAATGTGTCGGCCTACCAAATTCCCAGGGAGCGGTTTGCAGAGATTGCAAAGGCAATAAAAATTGCTGGTGCGCGTCTTGTTGCAGAGTGGGCGACGGATGAGTCTCCCTTGGGCAGAGGCTTCGGTATCTATGCCTGTTATGCAAAAGATTCGGAATACCTGATTGTAAAAACATATGCACCTCTGGAAGACCCTACATTCCCAAGCCTTACCAAGAAGTTCGTTTCAGCCTATCGCTTTGAACGGCAGATGAGGAGCCTCATGGGCGTTGTGCCTGTAGGACATCCTGATCCGAGACCGTGGATAAAACATGAGGACTGGCCCGAGGGTGCGTATCCTCTGAGAAAGACATTTGATGCGTCAAAAGCCATGCCGAGGGTGAAAGGAGAATACCGGTTTATAAAGGCAGAGGGCGAAGGGGTTTATGAGATACCTGTCGGCCCTGTTCATGCAGGCATCATTGAGCGGTCGGAGAAGATATAATCAATCTGGAAGAAAAGCTCGGCTATGTGCATAAAGGCATAGAAAAAAGATTTGAAACTCTTTCATGGGAAGATGGCGCAAAGCTGGCCGGCAGAGTATCTGGCGACACTACGGTTGCCCATAGCCTAGCCTATTGCCGCGCAGTAGAGGCCATGACAAGATGCAATCCCCCTGAACGTGCGCTGTGGCTCCGGGCATTGATGCTGGAAAGAGAGCGCATCGCAAATCATCTTGGAGATATAGGCGCAATCTGTAATGATGTCGCTTTTGCTTTTCTTTTATATCAATTCTCAATACTCAAAGAAAAACTCCTTCGCACAAACTTAAAAATCTTCGGCCACAGGTTTATGATGGATAAGATTATACCGGGTGGAATAGCTGTTGATATTAGCCCGGATGCTAAAAATGAAATATTGACAGAAATGGACTGGCTGGTGAAAGAATTTGAAAGGCTTGTTATTATCTATGATGAAAACCCGTCCCTTGAAGACAGGGTGAGGGATGCTGGAATTCTTTCACCCGATACCGCTAAAGGGCTTTGCGTTGTTGGGTTTGTGGCAAGGGCAAGCGGGCAATCCCTTGATTGCCGTCTGCAGAATCCATTTCCGCCATATGACATCATTGTTCCAAAGATAACTATTCTTAAGTCCGGAGATGTTCATGCCCGTGCATGGGTCAGGATTGAGGAGATAAGGGAATCTATTAGGATTGTCCGCGAGATGCTGAATAACTTGCCTGAAGGTGAAATTGCATGTAAATTTATTCCTCCATCACCAGACACGGCAGGCTTTGCAGTTGTTGAAGGCTGGCGCGGAGAGGTCGTTTACTGGCTTCAGTCAGGGCCAAAAGGCGAGATAAACCGCTGTATGGTCAGAGATCCGTCCAGCGTCAACTGGATTGCGCTTGAGCAGTCAATCCACGGAAACATCGTGCCGGATTTTCCGCTTTGCAACAAAAGCTTTAATCAATCGTATTCGGGAAATGATTTATGAAGTTTCAAGTTTCAGGATGCAAGATTCAAGTTTTTACTTGCAACTTGCAACTCCTATCCAAATGTTGGAAGAAATTAATTCAAGGTAAATTATGTTAAGAATACTACACCAGATATTCAGGACCGGCATTGTTACCGAACCGCTCCCTCCGGCAATAGAGGCTGAGATAGAAGAAGTTGGTGCAAGGCTTGAAGAGGCCATCAAAAGGCGCTTCCGCAAGAGCCTCACCATCAGGCAGGTGGACGCTGGCTCATGCAATGCCTGCGAACTGGAAATCCATGCCATAAATAATCCCATCTACAATTGTGAAAGATTCGGCATACACTTTACCGCCTCGCCAAGATTTGCGGATATGCTTCTGGTTACAGGACCTGTTTCAAGAAATATGGAAATAGCACTGCGCAGGACTTACAACGCCACACCTTCTCCAAAGCTTGTAGTTGCGGTTGGCGACTGCGGATGTAATGGCGGTGTATTTGGAGAAAGTTATGCTTGTTTAGGGGGTGTCGGTAAGGTAATACCGGTAGATGTATATATAGCAGGATGCCCGCCTACGCCAGTTGTTATACTGCAAGGTATACTCAAGGCCGTTGGGAAGTAACAACGGGTGTCCGTAAAATAGCGATTCAAACCCTCGCTATTTTACAACCCTGCGATTTGTCTGCCATACTTCGTTATCGGCCAATTTTTGCTCCTCACCGTATCGGTAAACATACGGTTGCGTCGCAAATAACACACCCCTTTAGTCCCCTCTCGAGAGGGGATTTAGAGGTGTGTTGTCTGGCAGGCAACTTGCAGGTTTCCCCAAAAATCAATGTCTATTTTTGGGCTGGGTAACGTTAGTGAAATATTTTACATTAGGTTTTATAATCTCAAGTCTCGCCTACCTTATCCTCACTGTTGTGATGGGCATAATATTTTTGACTGGCGGTGTTTTTATGCGAAGCTCAATCTTTTCTAACTATGGTTTTGTGGTGGCAATAGTTCATTCATTTTTGCTTGGTTTCGCTACCATGCTTATCTTCGGGGTGAATTATCACATCATCCCAATATTTTCGGGCAGAGATTTTTATAGTGAAAAACTTGCGTATCTTCATCTTGCAATGGGAAACATTGGTATCCTTGGGTTTGTTCTTCCGCTACCGTTTTCATCTTACCCAATTGGCATACATCCGGTTGTAAATTTATCTTCTCTGTTATTCGGTTTATCCATACTTGTTTTCATCTATAACATGCTGAAGACATTCATATCACCGGTTAACAAAACGCCTTTCCACAATCCATTTGGTGAAGGTGATAAAGCTGCGGATAAGATGGCCATAAGATTCACAGGTGTTAGCATTATCTATCTTGTTATCGGCTGCCCCCTTGGCATATTGTTTTTATTGAGGCCGGATTATATTTTTTATTTAAGGCCAGTGCATGCCCACATAAATCTCATAGGTTTTGTATCAATAATGATATTCGGGGTTTCATATCACATGTTTCCAAGGTTTGCCGGTAAACCGCTTTACAATGTCCAAATGGGCAGGATACAGTTCTGGTTTGCCAATATCGGGCTTATCGGCATGATATTAAGCTGGTGGCTTTTAGAGGCAGGAAGCGCTGTTCAAAAGGCAAGCCTTTTGTCCTTTGCGGTAATAGAAGCTATTGCAGCTGCTTTATACATTTATAATTCTTGGAAGACATTGGCGAATAAGACTTAAGTAAATAAGGCATTTCTAATTTGGGCTAACAGACTTGATGAAAACCATTGACATGGTTTTGCCCATTGTATAGCATAGTTTTTAAGTTTTGAGTTTAGAGTATTAACAGGCTGTTGAAAAAGGCATTAACAGCCTTGATTACACAGATTGGGAAAAACGATTACACAGATATTTCAATGGGTTTTAATCTGTGAAATCTAATCTTTTATCTGTGCAATCAGAGTTTGTTGAGTTTTTCAACAAACTGTTAATTTGCCGATTTTATCAAGAAACAGCCTCAAGACACAAGATTTATATTTGTCCTTATCCTTGTCTTTTGACACTGTTTCTGGTAAAGATATTTTATGTATAGAAGAACATTCATTAT
>JACRML010000097.1 GCA_016214995.1 Deltaproteobacteria bacterium | reverse complement strand
TGTGCTTAAACCTATAAACCCTTCTGACCTTCTGAAAAAAGTCGGGAAATACCTCAATATTTCTATGAGGTTGGATATCCGTATACTTGCAAGGATAGGGGTGGAGGGTTCAAGAAGGGCGCCGCCGGAGTCATTTCTCGGCAACACAGCAAATATCAGTGTCAGCGGTGTTTTAATAGAAACCAGCCATTCTTTAACTCATGGAGAAGTAGTATCCTGTTCGTTCTTTATACCAGGCAATTCGACTCCAATAACTTTAGGAGGCGAGGTGGTAAGAAAGACAGACGGCAAACAACCTGGAATGAGTTATTATGGCATCAAATTCTTAAATATAATGGAAGAGGATAGAAGGGTAATTGACAATTATATAAAAAGACATCCGCAGGCCGCAGTATGAGACAGACTCTAATATCTTGGTCCGCCGGCCATTGCCTCCAGCCTTTTTACCCTTTCCTCAATGGGAGGATGCGTGCTGAAAAGCCTTAAGAGGCTTCCGCCGCTAAGCGGGCTTACGATAAACATATGTGCTGTTGCCTCATTGGGAACAGCCATCGGAATTCTCTTGTTGCCATATTCAAGCTTTCTCAATGCATTAGCAAGAGAGATGGGATTGCCGGTTATCCTTGCCCCGCCTTCATCCGCGACGTATTCCCTGCTTCTGGATATAGCCATCTGAATAATCATTGCTGCCAGAGGCGCTACAATCATCATGACAATAAGCGCTATCGGGTTCCCGCCCCTTTCATCATTCCGTGAGCCGCCGAACATGGCTGCCCACTGTGCCATGTGCGCAAGATAGCTTATGGCGCCTGCAATTGTGGCAGATATGGTTGATATGAGTATGTCTCTATTCTGGATATGGGCAAGCTCGTGGGCCATTACGCCGCCGAGTTCTTCCCTTGAGAGCAGCCTTAAAATCCCTGTGGTTGCTGCAACTGCCGCGTGGGCTGGGTTTCTGCCGGTTGCAAAGGCATTTGGAGTATCATTTTCCATGATATACACCTTTGGCATGGGAAGCCCTGCCTTCATTGCCAGATCACGGGTTACAGCATATAATTCAGGCGCAGCACCCTCTGATACCTGTTTGGCGCCATACATCATAAGCACTATCTTGTCGCTGAACCAGTAGGCGCCAAAGTTCATAATACCTGCAAATATGAGAGCCGTCATTGCCCCGCCTCTGCCGCCCAGCGCATCACCTGCAAAGACAAGTATTGCAGTAAGTACGGCAAGAAGTATTGTAGTTTTTAAAAAATTCATCTCTTAAAACCTCCCCTTATAAATAATCTTTTTATTATAAAATATATGGCATTGCAACTCTTAAGTCAAGTAAATCCGGACTACCCAAAAAATCAATGTCTATTTTGGGGGCTAAATGTCTCTTGACAATATAGGTTTCCCTGTAGCAATCTAGAACAAATACTAACCCAAAAAATGCAATTGCATTTTTTGACAAACGCAATCCCCTGATAAAAACCCTCAGGGGCAGGCTCTGGCCAAATACTGCGTCAGGAGCACCCATTGCGGAGCAACGGGTCGGGCTGCCTAAATACTCACATACCTAAAAGAGTATGCGTTGGTTTTATCCAGCCGGCTTTTTCTTGTCCCCTGATACAAACTTTCAGGGGCAGGCTTTGACTCAAATCTTGCGTTTGCACACAAAAAAGAAAAACCAGATACATTTTTCCGGCTAAAGGATATACGGACATGAAACCACTAAAAAGGCAAGGTATTTATTTGATCGCCTACTGCTTATTACTGCTTGTCTTTGCCCTTTCTATTGCGGCCTTTAAGAGAAATCTTATCTGGAGGGATGAGTTTTTTCTCTGGCAGGATACTGTCATCAAATCCCCCAATAAGTCCAGACCGTTCAACAGCCTTGGAGTTGTGTACGCAAAACAAGGGTTGTATGATGATGCAATTAAACATTTCAAAATAGCTATCAAAAACGGCTCAGGTTTGCAGGAGGTGCATCATTATAACCTGGCCCTTGCATATCTGGACAAAGGATTGGTAGAAGATGCGATATTAGAGTTTCAGGCGGCTGTAAGACTAAAACCCAATTATTCTGATGCGCATTACAGACTCGGAGTTGTCTATAAAGACACCGGTGTGTTTGAAAAAGCAGAATCCGCATTTAAGCAAGCCGCTGTCTATGCCCCAGACCGCGACGACTTTCACACCGCCCTGGGTAACATCTACCTGCTCCAGAGAAGATACAATCTGGCAGCAGAGGAATACAGTAGGGCATTACAACTCAATCCTGGGAATGTGGAATCCCTGTATAATCTTGCAATATCATATGATGAGATGAAGATGTGGCGGGATGCGATTAGGTATTACAGAGATTTCATGAGGGCAGCGCCACGTGAATATCAAACTGCTATAGAGAATGCAAACCAGCGGCAACGAGAACTATCAAAAAAAGCGTTGAGTACTGAATGATTTACCGTGAGAATATCTTGTAGCCAGAAAAAGATTTTCTGGCAAAGTTCTGTTAGTCCCTTCAAAGAACAGTATCTTATTTTCCAGCTGGTGCAGCAGCAGGTGTTGTGGGTGGCGTATCCGCCTTTGGAAGCTTTGAATGGCACCTGAAGCAATCTTCCAGCGGGAAGGCCACCTTTCCATGGCATATTCCGCAATATTTTCCGGCTATAATCTTTCTCATACTCATATCGGGGTTATTGCCAGATTTAATATTGAACACACTGGGATGGCAGCTGCCGCAGTGCAGCCACTCTGTATGTGTCTTGTGTGGATAAACAACATCCGGGGGATGGGGGAAGAACTTAGTTACCGGCAAATCAATATCTTTATCAAATATCCACATATTCTCATTTCCATCAAGGGATGCCTTTGGTTTTATTTTGCCGTCCCTTAATGTTTTTACCCAGTCTACCTTATTCCCGAAATCAGCCCTGGGAAAATCTTTTGTTATATCCTCTATCTTTTTGTTGGCCTTGACCTCTATGCCGAAGGAATGACATCTATCGCACTCTGTTGCAGCAAATGCGATATTGCCATTATGGCATTTGCCGCAAAATTTTCCCTCAAATATATCTGCCTTCCTGATGTCGGTTGCGCCTGCCTTCATGGGAAAGCCGATATCATTATGACAGACCTTGCATGTAAACTGTGTCCTATGCAACCAATGGGGAAAAACCACCGGCTTCATAACCTGTCCTTCACCGGTATATCTGTTTAATATTACAGTGCCGTAACCTGCAGGTGATTTGATACCCTTAAATGTAGGTGAAAACTCCTTTGTCTGCTGCTGCGCATATACCTTTTGATAAACCGGCATGCATGTTATGAATAATATCAACAATAAAGCGTTCAAATATAAAAATTTTCTATGCAAGATAACCCTCCTTACTTGGTCACATGACAGGAAGCACATAATATTTCATAATCTATACGCAGCATGCGTTTTAGGCCACTCTTGTTGTGGTAATCGTGGCAGGTGTAACAGACAAGCTTTCCCTGTGGCAGAGGCATCCATTCAGGGACAGAGACCTTATGTGAAACCTTAACTGATACAGGATGCCGAATGACAGGGTGGCTATTTATATTACCCTCATGACACTTTACGCATGTTGTTATAATATCATGATTAAGTTTAGGCATGTTTGAGGCGACGTGGCACACAGAACAGTGTTCTTTTTTATCGTAGTTATGGGGATTTACGTGGGCAGGGGGGGCATCTGTAACCTCTGCTCCAACGCGACCGCTGCCTAGAACGACAAATAAAGTAATCAAAATAATCTTCAATCCCATATCTTTCTCTTTTTATGTGCTATGCATTGCATTATTTAGTCATATATCAGTAGATTTATGCCAGCACTACTCTATGGTAGATAATTATAATTTGGCGTTATTGTTACCGGGCTGGCGGCAGGATAGACAGAATTACAGACTGTATCAGTAGCCGTCTTAAACCACAGTTGAATGTTTATTGCATCAGCCTGATAACCAGTGATACATGCCCCATTCATCATCCGTTTTCCCAACTGGGTCGTTCCGTTAGTTCCTAAACCTGTGTTGCTCCCATGCACACCATCAAACACGGTTAAACCATTTTGACTTTTAGCAGCGCCGCCATGACATGACAGGCATAGGATGCCAAATATATTTGAGTTGTTACCCAGACCTGCGCCATTTTGGTAAAATGAAGAGTTGCATGTTCCGGATGTCTTGCCAGGGTTATCCGGCGGATGAGTAACTCTGGAATAGTTTGCAAGCGTATTCTCAGTAACAGGGTCGCAGTAGTTTTCATCCCCGTATACATCCCTTCTGTGACAATTGTAGCATAAGTTGGTTGGACTGCCTGCCGCTGTTTCTTTACTCCTTAACATGAACTTATTGCTGGAACCATGAGGGCCTTTGGGGTCTGTGCTGCCGTAATTGCTGTTTCCATGGCAGTCGGAGCATGTAATAAGACTTGTATGGCCTATGCCACCACCACCCAGCCCGGCTTCAGGACAGTTGTTATCAACGGCACACTTGAAGGCATTGCTGAGCCCCAGATTATTTGCCGGCCAATTGGCATTGGCGGTAGATGCCGGTTGATTCTTTCCCTGTATCTCAAATGCCGGGTGATAGCTAAAATTACCGGTATTAAAGTCAGAGGTTGGGTCTGACTGGAAAAAGTATGTATTAGAAGGAACAGCAGGATTTATTGCGCCGTATGCGTATGAAGAATGGCATTTCAGACAGAGAAATGATTCATATCTACTTAGATAATCCGTATTGGAGGGATCGGTGTCAAGTAATACTGTTTTATAATTTGATTGATTGTTCGGAGAGCCGGGGGTAAGGCTGCTCCAGAGGGTTAAAGAACCTGGTTGTGCACCCCATGTGCCGATAAGATTATTGCCGATATAGCTTCCTTTTGAAATATCTCCCTGTCTACCGCCTATGACGTGGTTTCCCTGTTTGGCTGCATGGGGATTATGACAGTCCGCGCACTCAGCGTGCCGGCTATTGTTATTATTAATAAAGGTGTCTTCCCGCACAAGAGGCGTACCTGTAATAAATCTCTTTGGAGTATGTTTATCAATGGTTGCTTTAGGGTCGTGTTTGTACAAATAACCTAACACACCATCTATATTTTTGATGGTATTAACGCCATCGCTCATCTTTCCATTATGGCAGTTAAGGCATGTCCACTCCTCATCAACTATTGCTGTTAGGTCAGCGGGATCTTTTCCTTTAAGGAGATATTTCCCAGTAGCTCCCCCATGAGAACGATGGCAGCTTAAACACCCGTGCCTTTTAAGTGTATCGTCATTGTAACCGCTCTGATTAAGGTCATGGGGCTCCCATGGGTTTGGGTCTGCGCCAACCGTGCCTGTCCAGAGGTATGCATCGTTTTCCCTGTGGATCGGTGCGTCTGTATTATTCCAGTATTTTTTATTGTGGCAGCGGTTACATTGTGTTGCTCCATAGTTGCTCGCGCCTGCCACTACCCCGGGCTCAATATCCTCCCTGAGGAATTTTGCATAGCTTTTGCTGTGGGGGTCGTGGCAGGACATGCACTGGATATCCCCATTCTTATCCAACACAGCCGGGGCGATATCTGGATAATTAGAAGAAGGTGCACCAGGGTCTTTAATCTCACTGTTGGCAGGATAGGATGATGAATATGAAAATGATATGGGATGGTCGTTACTCAAATTTGTGCTCAGATTTGCCGCTGATGATGCAGGAAGGTAACCTTCTGCTGTTACCCCCTCCACGTTTAAGGTGCTTGCAAGCACTGCACCAGGTGCATTTAAAAGGCTTCCTATAGCAATGGTGCCGTCATGACATGAGAGGCAAAGCCTTGATGAGCCGGTCGGTTGTCCGATGGCTGCTGCGGCTGCCATAGTTGTGGTTCCATATAGAGTATATGTGGAACCAGGGTCTTGTTTATTCCATAAAGGACTGCTCGGATTCGAATTGTGAGGGGTATGACAAAAGATGCATATCTCTGTAGTGGATGTGCCCTTAATGGTTCCTGGTCCATACATGGAAAGATTATGTTTTGTGCCGGTGACACCAGGAACATTTGGGTCAATCACGGTTGCAGCGTGAACAAGGTAACCATCTGTCAGAAGCAAGAAGCAAGAGGCAAGAAACAAGAGGCAAGATTTTTTTAGCCTCTTTTGGAATATTTTTGTTCTATTTCTTATTTTCATTTGTTTCATCCCCTATATATCTAAAGATTTGGACCCTCCTATTAAAGGAGTCGGATACATATATCCTGTCCTTGCTATCTATAAATATCCCTGATGGCAGCCAGAAATTACCCATCCCGTGTCCTGAAGAGCCAAATCCGAGAAGGTATCGCCCATCCCTATTAAATATCTGCACAGCATCAAAAAGGGCATCCACCACATAGATATTCCCGCTTCGGTCAACAGCCACCCCCTTTGGTCTCGCAAAATTACCGGAACCATCCCCCTGACGGCCAAACATAGAAACAAACTTTCCCGCCTTATTGAATATCTGTACCCTGAAGTTCATGGAATCGGTTACATAAACAAAACCTTCTTTGTCCACGAAGATATCAGTAGGAAAATTAAATGCCCCATTTTCCCTTCCCCGGCTCCCGAATATATAAAGATATTTTCCACTCAAATTATACACGGATATATTATGCCCCAGTGTGTTTACCACATAAAGAAATCCTTCATTCTTATTGACAGCGATACCTGTAGGCCTCTGGATGTTTTGCGTAATTTCAGACAATAACTTCCCCTTCCTGTTAAATACAAAGATTTTGTTCAACTCCGAGTCTGACACATAGATATTGTCCTGATTGTCAACAGCAATTCCGATTGGGGATACAAATCCGCGGTTATTGAATTCATCAATCCATGTATAATTACCATCTTTCTTGTCAAAGATATGCAGCCTCTTAAAGGCTGTATCTGCAACAAGAATCCTTCCTGTACTATCCACGGCTATACCGTATGGTTTTATAATCCTGTCTGTTGTTTCTCCTGCCAGAAATTCGAATATCCTGCGGAAAAAACCTTTTTTAGTTCCAGCATCATCAGGCTTTTCCAGTATGCCTTCGTAGCCAATCCTTGTTGGTTCGGGGGGGAGAGGCCAGACAATGGGAGTTGAAGGGGTTTCTTTATTATGTTCAGACAGGGTGGTGGAGCAGCCTGCCAAAAACAAGAGGCAAGAAGTCAGAAGCAAGAAGCCAGAAGTTAGAAACCAGATGATAGATGAAAGAGAAAAATTCTTCTTGCCTCTTGCCTCTTGCATCTGGCATCTTGTCTCTTGCCTTTTGCCTCTTGTTTCTTGCATCTTGCTTCTTATTTCTTGCTTCTTGCTTCTTGCATCTTGCATCTTGTTTTCTATCTCCTATGGCAATACTGACATATTGGTAAGCCTGCTGACCGCAGCCTCCACTCATAGTCAGCTCCTTTGTCTGCCTTACCTATAAGCAGGCCTCTCTCATGCGGGTTATGACATGTGGCGCAAAATATCTTGCCAGTCTTGGGTTCAAATGGCATGATTACATCAGCCTCTTTCAGAGATTTTTCTATATTCTTTGCAATATACTCTGGAGGCTTGATCCAGTGGTTCGGTGCCCCAGGTATGCCTCTCAATGTGGCGCCAATCCATTCCCCCCCCGGATGCATCCTTTCAGGATGGCATCTGAAACATCCCTGCTTTACATCTTCTTCAAAACGCAATTTTACATCAAGGATAGATTTAGCCTCTTTTATATTGGGTATTTCAGGATGGCATATAAGGCATTTTCCCCACAGAATCTCGCCTTCATCATCAATCTGGTCATGTGGATTAAGGCCGGCTGGGATCCTTTCCTTTGGCTCAGCCTCCTGTGCAAAGGAAGCAGGCTCAAGAAGCAAGAAGCAAGAAGTCAGAAGCAAGAAAATAGAAGTTAGAAGCAAGAAGCAAGAAGTTGGAAAAACCTTGCCTCTTGTCTCTTGTCTCTTGCTTCTTGCCTCTTGCTTCTTGTAACTATTGTCCAAATGCATAGAGAGACCCATCTTTTGATCCAACAAAGACCATTCCGCCGGATATAGCCGGGGAAGATTGTATGCCTCCGACAGTCATATACTTCCAGAGGAATTCCCCATTTTCCAGTTTCACTGCATAGAGACTGCCATCTTCACAGCCAACAATGGCAATACCATTGGAGGATATGGCCATGGTAGAATTGACCTCGTCTTGAAATTTATACTCTTTTTTGAAGTTTCCATCCTTGATATCAAAATATTTTATTGTGCCATCTTTAAGACCGATATAAACAGCATCTTTTGTTGCAACAGGAGAGGAATATGGCCAGTCACTCAACGCAGTGCGCCAGATTATGGTCCCTTTCTTGGCATCAAGGGCAAGAAGGAGGCGGCTGTAAGTTGCAATATACACCACCCCATCTCTTATAACCGGCGAAGAATATATGGCTGATTCTACTAAGAAATGACTCCATATCTTGGCACCGTTTTTAGCATCAAGGGCATAGATAATACCATTCTTCCCTGTGGTATAGACAACCCCATCCCCGTAGGCCGGGGATGAATATATCCCACCATATTTATAGTCTGTCATCTTGCTTCTCCAGCGAAGCTTTCCATCCTTGGCCTCAATGGCATAGATATAAAGGTCATTTGATGCAATATAAACTGTCCCATCTGCAACAACCGCAGATGTCAAGACCTTGCCTCCTGTCTCATATTTCCAGAGCAATTTACCATCCTTTACATTCAGGGCGTATATCCAGCCGTCTTTAGATCCAAAATATACCACGCTGTCAGCAACAGCAGGGGTGGAGAGTATCTGTCCTTCGCTTTTATGTCGCCATATCAGCGCACCTGTTTTGGCATCAATGGCATAAAGGTGGTTATCATATGAGCCGATAAAAACATTCCCCCCGGAAATAACTGGAGATGAATAGAGAGGTCCCCCTGTTTTAAATTGCCATTTGAGGCTTAATGGTAAAGAGAAATTTTCGCCGGCGTCAGCGGAATGGGTTGGGTCATTCATAAACATCGGCCAATCAGCAGAAATAGCCGTTGTAGACAGCAGGCAACAGATACATGTGAAGATAAGTTTCATAAAATTCCTAAATCCTAATTCCTAATCCCCGATGAAGGCCTTCGGGGACATGTTTCTAATGAAATATTAGAAAAATTCCTAAATCCTAATTGATTTGGAAATTAGAAATTCATCCGGCTTTCTTGCCTCTTGCTTCTAACTTCTCGCATCTTGCACTACCTTCAACCTATACCTTAAAGATGGAGCATTGTTGTTCCATTGCCTTTCTCCACTTTGAAAGGGATAGATAGATGTCTTTCACTTCCTGTGAGGACAGGGCTCTTTCATGGGTAAGATGTTTTATCTCTGTCACCATTTTTCCCAACTCATCTGCCTGCATCTTGAAAGAGATAAAAACCTTGCCCAACCGGTTTACCATCGTGTTATAGGATGCCGAGAGCTCAGCAGGGATATCCTTTAAAGTCTTCAGTGTCATATCTCCTCTTTCAAAATCTTCCAGGGCCTCTTTAAAACCTGTTAATGGGATTGTCACCTTGTTGACGATAAATAACCCTACTATAATAACGGAAATAATCAGGAGAGGTACTGCAATAATATTTACCTTAAGAAGGATATCGCCAATTACCTCGCCTGTTGCTCCAATCTTAATATGACTCCTATATAGCGCTTCTGCCAGCCCTTTGTCAACCAGATAATATACCAGAAACCAGTTTATGAGGAAGCCTGCAACAACTGACAGAGAAAAACCAAAAATAAATCTGGATTGCAGGCCCTTCTTGATAAAATAATTTCGTCTTCTAAAAGCAGCTTTTTTTTTCATACATCCTCCCATGAAAGAGAAAGAAGCAAGAAGTTAGAAGCAAGAAGAACTTTTTCCTTTCATCTTGCCTCTTTCATCCTGCCTCTTGCCTCTTGCTTCTTGCATCTTGCCTCTTATTTTATTTGCCTCTACCATCTTCCGCTGCCCCCATCTTTTGATAGAGACTATCCAGATTCTTGCGTGCATCCGAATAATCGGGTTTCAATGCCAACGCCTTCTTATATTGCTGAATGGCATTATCCATCTGCCCCAATGTCTCGTATGTAACCCCCAGATTATTATAAGCAGCTACCATATTTGGGTCTATCTTCAATGCAGTTTTATACTGCCCTATTGCCTCATGTAAATGTCCCTGTATATAATAGACATCACCGAAGCTGCGATAAACCAGCGCAAGGTCAGGTCTCAGCCGCAGTGCTTTTTTATATTCATGGATGGCCTCATTGAGCAGATCCATATCCTTGTATACAACGCCGAGATTTATATAAGCCCCTGCAAAATTGGAGTTCAATTTTAATGCCGTCTTATACTCATGAAGTGCATCCATAACACTTCCTTGTGCATAATATGCATTTCCGAGGTTGCTGTGGGCTTCTGGGAAAGCCGGGTCCAACCTCAATGCAGTCTTATATTCCTGAATTATTTCATCCAACGGTCCACCGTGTTCATAGTAGGCCTTTCCGAGATTATTGTGTGCCTCAGAAAAATCAGGCTTCAACCTTATTGCAATCTTATACTCCTGTATGGCCTCATCCATCCTTTCATTCTCAATGGCGGTGCCCAGGTTATTATGCCCTCTGGCTTTATCAGACGATTTTTTCATCACATCCCTCCATAGGCTACCATCATTTTGCCAGATCAGATTTCTATTGTATGTGGCATAGGAAAAGGCTGCAATAATAAATAGCCAGCAATATATTGCAATAGAAATAGATTTATCCATGAGAAGCAACCCCATAAGTAAGCCTCATAAATAACCTATTGACTCAGAAAATACATTGCTGGATTTTCTGTCAAGGCGGCTATTTTTTACCCTCTTTCCGTTCACCTTTTAGATTAACCAGCTTTTCCCCGGCCTTGTTCCACCATAGACTGTGAGGTTCTGTATACTTCATAAACTCTTCAAGGTTCTTTATAGCCTCTTTTTTATTTCCATTTTTTTCGTAAGCCAGCGCCATGCCGTAAAATGCATGACCGAACTTTGGATTAACAGCTAAGGCCTTTTGCTGTTCGGCAATTGCTTGATCCATGTTGCCTTTATCAAAATAGGCAAACCCCAGGTTGCTGTGGGCCTCTGCTGATTGAGGGTTAAGCTTCAGTGATTCGTTGTAGGCTGAGATGGCCTCATCGTATTGACCTTTTAGAGAGAATTGAATTCCTTTGTCGAAATATTCTTTGGCCTGTGCAAGCGATTTATCGCCCGGTGCTGTTTTGACAGTAGCCTCCTTTTCACTATTTCCTTTTTTCCCTTCACAGGCAACAATCCCTGAAAATATGAAAGCTATTGCTATAATAAATACAATTTTCGCAGTTTTCTCACCACATCTCACATTTTTGTTTGGCATTTTGTACCCTCCTTTTGTTTTTATGTATTGTAAAGTTTTTTCAAATAAAATTTCTAATTTCTAATTCCTAATCAATTGCATTAGAAACATGTCCCCGAAGGCCTTCATCTGGGATTAAACATTAGGATTTAGAACTTGTTTCTTGCCCCTACTACTTGTTATGGCACGCAAAGCAGAGGGCGCTGTATTCGTTACTCATAACCAATTCAAAATGACCCTTGCTGTAAGGATTATGACAGCTTCCGCAACCAACCAGGCCGTTGAATAATCTTATCTCAGGTTTCAATTGCCCGACCTTCTTATATGCGCCAGGATACTTTGTTGAGGTTTCTATATAGGAAACCCCGATGGGGTGGCTTAATCCAACATTGGTTCCATGGTCATATTCCCCACCAGCCTTGACTTTTGCGACCAGGGCATCCTTGCCAAGGCTGGCATCATGGCACATCAGACATTTTATGGAGAGGTCGTCAAGATAGCCTCCTACGCTTCCGGGGAGATATACGGCCGATATGCTGCTGCCCATATGAGCGGACCCAATTGCCCCCATGTGGAGTGCAGAACCATCTTCCAGCATAAGATGACATTTTCTGCAGAAAGGCTCTCCGATGGTTGCAACCCTTAGCCTATATTTGCCATAGCCGTCATTATGGGTGGTATGACAGGTGTTGCAGGCAATCTTTCCTTTTTTGTCCAATAAGAAATCTCCCGGTATCTCCATAGTAGGTTTCATACCTACAGGATGAGATATCCTTACAGCGTCTTTATGACAAGTTAAACAGAGTGAACTGATGTCCTTGGTAAATAATAACCTCTCCTGTTTCTCAGTTGGCTCAGTTAAGTGGCACATCATGCACTGGCCACTAAAATTATGATAACTGCTCCACTGCGACCAGATATAATAGCCTGTCCCAAGAACCACCACGGCCAGAATTATGGCAATTAAGCGAGTCTTCACAACTGTCCTTCCAGCTTAATCACTTGTAAAATGTCTTTTAATTTACCTGTCTCATTCTCAAGTCCGCCAATAATATTTCTTATCTCGCTTTCAGAATATCCTTTGTCTAACAATGCCTTCATGTCGTCCTCTAGAGTCTTAAGTCGGAAAAGGCTTTCCTGCACGGTCCTTACCCTGTGGTTCATTGCACGGGTTGACTTATTGATTGGTTCAACAAGCCCAATAATCTGGTCGCCTGTCCGTAGCCTCGCAATATGTGTCAAATCCCCTGAGCCTATAGCTTCCAGGCTTTTTTCAAAGCGGTATATAGGGCCTGCTATCTTATGAGAAAAGAAAAGGGACAGGACGGCAATGGCAAGGGATACCAGACCCAGCAGAAGGATGGATTGTATAGATGCAAAAAGCAGAGGGAAAACCATTTTTTTGACCGATTGCAAGGTAAAAAAGGCTTCTCCATAGTTATTGCTTAATTCCCTGTAGGTTAGGAAATAGAACAGGGCGCTGGCTATAAAAACCGCCGTCAGTGTGATTAAACAGAAAATCAGCATGAACCGAAACTTAAAACCAAGCTCAACAAATCCGATACGCACCGGAGCCCCCTCCTATGATAAGAAGTCAGATGCAAGAAGTTAGAAGCAAGATGCAAGATAAAAGAGAAAAGTTCTTCTTGCTTCTAACTTCTTGCATCTTGCCTCTTATACCTTGCCTCTTGTATTGTCTCAGAATATCCTCACAAAGCTGCGGGATACCCTCAGCATCCATTTCTCCTCCGTATAATTGTTATTAAAGGCAACGCTTTCCCGAGTGGTCTCTGAAAGGCGATATTCCGCAGATAAAAACCACGCCCTTAGTCTGTAAAAAAGAGCTGTTTCCATAGAATCCACAATATCACGCAGTCCGTTTGTTGTTGTATCATTCCGTTCCAGTTGCAGCTTCCAGACCATATTTCTGCCAAGTCTTTTGTTATAGGATCCCTTGTAATAAATATTAATGGTATCATTAATAATATCCCTGGCACTTCCTCTGTTTTCATAAAGCGTCTTGACATAACCTGCTGAAAGACCAAGCATACCGGCCAGAAAAACCCTCGTATGGCTGCCATTTATACCAGTTTCCCATGCGCTGCTTATTTCCTCTCGTGCCAATTTTTTTTCTACTACAGACTGCATGTAGTCGCTGTATGTAGTATAGGCAGTAATAACTGTATTTCTAAAGTAGGTGAGGTTTGCCTTCACATTAAAGCTATTTTCTTCTTTATCTACAAGGTACGCAAATTCCTGGTCAGACGGCGGACCGGCCGGCCTAACGAGGGTATAATGTTTATATGACGCTTCAACAGGCAAATAGTTAAAATAAAGCAGCTTTGCCTCTGCCGTAACTGTATTTTCTGTTGCATCTTCACTGTCTATGTAACTATTCAAGGTATGGTAATTATAGGAAACCATAGCAGGAAGGTATGTAAGATAAGAACTATTTGCAGTTGTATAAAAGGTTTGGTTCTCAATATTCCTACCAACATAACTTATAACGCTGGAATAAGCATAACTACTGGAAAGGTGGGCATAGGTCAAATTTATCTTCGACAGGCCTGTATTAAGGCCGTATGATAAACCCTCTATGTCTTGTTCGGGTTTTGTCCATTCTTTATGATAACCCAGCGAACCACCGGCGGAAAAAGAGTTTGCCCATGTTAATCGTTTTAAATAGTTTAGCGCCGAGCTTGCATCAACTACATTTCTTTCCCTTTTCCCTGTTACCGGGTCGCGGGATGTTGACTCACTATTGCTGTAACTAACTGACTCTGCAGCGGACCACTCTGTGTTTATTCTGTATTTATATGATGCGCCTGTTGAGACGAACCTACTTTCTGTCGTTGTACTTTTTGATGAAGCAGTGCTATTATATGTAGCTGAAGTCATATTTGCAAATGTGCTTAGCCCCTCCGTAGGGTTGAAATTGACATTGCCTTCAAAATATTCATTGTCTGTTAACTGCTTATCATTATTTATTCTCTGGTCTGATTTAAGAAATGTATAGTTATATTGCTGGCTGAATATTTTGGTAGGTTTTGTTATCAGCCCAACGCTGCCGGCAGAGGAATGATAGTCTTGCGTGTTATCTTTGCTAAATGACATCCTGTCGTCTTCTACCATTCCCAGGTGAAAATCAGTATCCATGGGAAGTGCTGTAATATTGCTAAAGGTTATATTAGAATATTCTGAGCCGGAGTTCATTATGCTATCCTTTGTATCTCCGGCGCTATAGCCAATCTTGTTTCTGGTTGGTCCGATGTTCTTGCTCAAATCAATACCGTAGGATATTGCTTCCTCATCCCGGTCTATGCTCTGTGTATATTGCTGATTCAGTGTCAGCCGGGTAGTTGGAAGAGTTATGAACCACAGCATCCAGTCAAGGCCATAATTGTCTGTTGTTATTTCATTTGAGTATGTTGTGTCAGAGACGTTTCTATTCGCATAAAGGGTTAATGGTATACTTGATTTCGGCAAAACAGTTGTCTTCAACATATAGTTATTGATGTTTATGGCGGACTCGGCGGATTGCCTGAATGCTCCGCTCGTTCTTCTTGTATCTGTTGTTTTTTCATCAAATTCAATAGCTGCCTCATAGATTAACAGCCTGCGGTCTATCAGTTTACCTGTTACCGCTAAACTATAACGTTGCTGGAAGGTCGAGTATTCCTCTTTTATACCTTTTGAGTTATACCTGTATTCTTCATAGCTTAGATCTATATTAAACTTTAATCTATTAAAGGAATATTGGTCTACCTCAACACCTTTTGCCCTTGCAGGTATAAAGAGGATAACAAGCATAATTATAAAAAATATATATCTCCTGCGGCAAGGAACAAGAGGCATGAAGTTAGAAGCAAGAAACAAGATGCTAGAAGCGAGAAGCCAGAAGTTAGAAACAAGAGGCAAGAAGTTAGAAGTTAGAAGCAAGATGATAGATGAAAGAGAAAAGTTCTTCTTGCTTCTTGCCTCTTGCTTCTTGCCTCCTGCCTCCTGCCTCCTGTCTCTTGCCTCTTGCATCTTACCTCTTGCCTCTTGCTTCCTGCATCTTGCTTCTATTTATTTTGCACATCTAAACCCTACATCATTAAATCTGCCATCAGGCAGGGCAATGTTTCTATAAGCAGCCCTTACATAGACCTGAAGGCTGTAATGTCCCATACCACCCCATCCGCCCCCTCTGACCACCTTAAATTTCTCCCCATAATCCTTATCATTAAAATCATTATCAGGGTAAGGTTTGTACCAGTCTTCAACCCACTCCTGTGCATTGCCTGCCATATCATATGCCCCGTATGGGCTCTTGCCATGTTCAAATGTCCCTACAGCCATCGGACCGCCATATCCGCCAAGTGTATTGACCTTTTTAATATCAAACTCGTTTCCCCATGGAAATCTTCTGCCGTCTGCACCCCTTGCCGCCTTTTCCCACTCAGCTTCTGTGGGAAGCCTCTTACCTTTCCATTTACAGTATGTAACTGCATCATACCAGTTCACCATCACTACCGGAATATTTGCAGTGTCCGATTGATATATGCCTCCTGACCAGTAATCAGGCGGCCTATGTCCCGTCGTCTTTACAAATTCAGCATACTGGACGTTGGTTGTCTCATATTTGTCAATATAAAATGCTCCGAGCTTAACCTTTCTCTCTGGCCTCTCATTAGAATACCACGGTTTTCTATCGCCATACTGCTGGGCCTTTGCCTCTCTATCTGCCTCGTTGCTGCCCATGATAAACTCGCCTGCCGGAACCAGAACCATATCGGAAGGAGGCTTGGTGCAACTACTAAGAAGCAAGAGGCATGAGGCGAGAGGCAAGAGGCAAGAAGCAAGAGGCGAGAAGTTAGAAGCAAGAGATAGGAAGCGAGAGGCAAGAGGCAAGAAGCAAGAAACAAGAGGCGAGAAGCAAGAAGCAAAATTAAAAACTCTTCCAGTTTTCGTATAAGCCATTTAACATCCTCCCGATTTCGTTACAGTCATCTGTTGCTATCCTGTGTTTCTCTTCAGAAATATACTTGCAGTCTAAAGCGAAGTCTATCCACACCTTTGTTTCATCGCAAGAACCAATAGCATCTATAATATGTCTTTTAAATACATTTATATATTTTCTTTTAGCCCACCCTTCTGCAATATTGGCAGGAATAGAACGGGATGCATTTCTTAATTTGAGTAGTCAAGGCATATTGTTCTTCTTTAGGGAATTTCTTTGATAGTTCAAAAATTTCCATAGCCAACTTATAGGAGAGTTCATAGACCTTGAAGTCCTTGTAACTTTTAATCACTTCGGGTCTAATTCCCCGAAGCTTGCTTCGTAATTTTTTTTGTATCAACAACAATTGTAGCTTCTGTGAGGTGTTTTCAGATACCCCGCAGCTTGCTGCGGGGTAGTTCATTCACCTGGTTTGCCTCTTGCTTCTTATTTCTTGTTTCTGTTTTCTTGCATCTGGCTTCTTGTATCTGGTCTCTTATATCTTGTTTCTAACTTCTAACTTCTTG
>JACRML010000096.1 GCA_016214995.1 Deltaproteobacteria bacterium | reverse complement strand
GTATTTTTAATTATATTGAAATATTCTATAATCGTCAGAGGCGTCACTCAGCTATGGGGTATCGTTCCCCAGTATCATTTGAGCTCGAATCTATGGTAGCCTAACCTAACTTAGTGTCCTAAAATTCGGGGAAAGTGCAAAGACCCTTTAGAACATGATTTTTCATCAGCAGGCTGCAAAAGGGTGAACTTAAAAGAGTTCCCGATAGAGGTTCAGGAGATACTTGATAGAGAAAAGATTTTGTGAAAATGATTTTGCTCTCAAAAAGGATGTTGGTATGAAACACATTTCTACACTCACTACCCATGCCTGTCATTGCGAGGGACAAAGTTCCGAAGCAATCTCAGAGAAGGTTCCGCAATCTCTGCTCTGGCAGACTATGATTGCTGTTTGTGTCAGTTTTTTTGCAATGGCATTGCTTTTGTTTTTGCCTTCTGTTGGATTTACGGAATCCAAAGAGATTATTTCAGAAGGCACATACAATATGGGTAATGGAGAGATACCGATGGGATAAAGGGTTGCGTCCCCTTTATCCATATGATTATTGGTTAATTACGACATGATACAGTTTACGCATTATACACAAAAAATAGAAGCTATAGAAAAAATATTAAAGAACGGCTTTGCTTATGTTCCTAATAAACGTAGTCTTATCACTGAGTTTTTACCATCACATGATTTTACAAAGCGAGAACCTCAACAATTCGGGATGGTCTCATTCACAGAGTTATCTCCCTCACAAGCAGAAAATCATAGAAAAGTTTTTGGTAACTATGGAATCGTGGTTTCTGAAAAATGGGCTTTAGCTCATAAAATTCAAAAAGTATTATACATTGACAACACCGGACCTATTTATGATTGCCTTCGCAACCTTTTTCAGGTTGCATATAATGAGCTAAAGCAAAAAAGTCTAGCACGTGAAGGTGAAGTAACTGAAATGGCGTATACAAACAAAGTTAGAGCTGGTATTGCGGGTGGGTATCTCTACAGTAATCTTTTACAACTTTATGAATATATGGAGCCAATTAAACATTTGTCTCATCAGGAGTGGAGAATTGTTCACCCTAAGCCTTATTATGGATATGGTGAAACCAAAGCTGATATTATTAGTAATGTATCACCACCAAAAGGCTGGGCACAGTTTCTCAATGTATTACCTGTAAAGACAGATGATATTATCGGTTTTATTTGTCCTGAAAATGAACAAGATATTTTCAAGAAAACAATACCATCTGAATTTACTAGAAAACCAATAGATATATACCTGAAACCTGCGTGAAAATAATGTGTAAGGATGGTTCCAGTAAAGAAAATTTGTAGATTTGGGGGCCAAAACGTATTTACGAATGAACCTAATTTTTAAGTAGGTTTGTTCGTTGACGACTTCAGACGTAATATTACTGTATTTTAGCGGTATACTCAACATCATAGGTGTTTATTCACGCAGGATTCAGGATATATTTAAGACCAAAAGACAGCATAACAAGCTGTTGAGTGCGATAAAGTGCGATAAAGGGGGCAGATTTATTTGTTATCTGCTCACTGCGGGCAGAAAAAAAGAGGAGCGTTTATGAAAGTTATCAGATTTTTGTTATGCGTTACTTTTGTTTTAGTATTATCAAAGTCTGCTTTTGCTTTTCAAAATGAACCAGATGGCTTTAGGGGAATAAAGTGGGGAGAAAAAATTGATAAATTAAAAGGAATGACTTTCGTTGAAAAAGGTGTTGATACAGACCTTTATGAAAGAAATACTGATGGGAGGCACATTGGAGATGCAATAGTAAAAAAAACAAGGTATGTATTTAAAGATGGTGCGTTTGTAATGGTTCATATTGAGTATGAAGGAGAAAGCAATTTCAAAAAATTAATCAAATATTTTTCTAAAGAGCATGGAAGCCCTACAGTAAAGGATGTATTTCAATATCCGGAAAAAGGTTCTCTTTGGCAAAGTAGCAATAATTCATTATCTATAGCAGTAGGATATAATCCTACAACGAAAAAAGGAGTTATAGTATACGTAAAAAAGTAAAAAGATTACCCGCAGCGGCCGATAATAGAGCCAAAACGGCCACCACAAAACCTGTCGGCTTCGTTTCCGCTCGGACGTTATACGCCATTGTGGACATAAAGGAGGAAAAAATATATGAATCGTATCTTCAAGGTTTTTTGGCCATTAACTTTATTTTTCGTCCTGCTGAGTTGGATGCCATTGTTTGCATTCCAAAACGAACCAGATGGCTTTAGAGGTATTAAGTGGGGGAGCGAAACTGAGAAACAAAAAGATTTACAACATTTAGTTAGGGATCGTAATGATGTCAAAGCTTATCAACGAACGAATGAAAAACTAAAAATAGGCGATGTAACTATCAAGGAAATTAACTACTTTTTCTATAAAAATAAGTTCTACAAAAGTGTTGTGTATTATACAGATACCGACAGCTCAGAGTTGGAGCGTAATTTATCTTCTGTTTATGGACCTGGCAAAAGGGAATATATTATAAGCCCTCGAGATGCAGAACGGGCTGGAAAATCTTCTCTAAGTTCATATTGGCACGGCAATAAAGTTGACATCAAGCTAATTCGGCAGACGCGAATGGGGTCCTATAATCCAGATGAACCAGACTGCGATGGAGAAACTATAGAACCTGTCACCTTTTTCTCTTGTCTATCCTATACTTATAAACCTATTGATAAACAGAAACAAATAGAAGAACGTATAACGCAGGAAAAAGAACGCAAGAAGGTTTTGAGTGAAGAAAGAGAAAAAGAAAAAAAAGAAGGGCAGCAATTGCGAAAGAATGTTGAAAAGGACTTGTGAAAAAAGGCCATAACTGGCACATAACATCAGTAAGGGCGGGCAATGCCCACCAAAAAAGTAATTTATTTCAGGTGTAAGGTCGGGATAAAAGATTGTGTCAGCAAGTAGGGTGGGCTGCGCCCACCATTTATCGGCGGGCACAGCCCGCCCTACGCAATTATAAAATTTAACGGTCACAGGGCGAGCTTTGTCCATCAAAAGAAATCATAAAATAAAACAATGCCAAATTACCGCAGGGTAAGGGAAGGCAATACATATTTCTTCACAGTTGTAACATACCAGAGGCAGCCTATCCTTTGTTGGGATATTTGCAGAAATGTTTTAAGGGAAGTAATACAGAAAGTGAGGGAAGCACATCCTTTTAAAATAGAGGCATTGGTTTTGCTTCCTGACCATATCCATTGTATATGGCAATTGCCCGAAGGGGACAGAGATTATTCCATGGGATGGGGTTTGATTAAAAAGGAATTTACCAAAAGAACGAAAGGATTGGCGGGCACAGCCCACCCTACCAAATCAAGGGAAAGGCATAGAGAAGGCACGGTATGGCAGAGACGTTTTTGGGAGCATCGGATAAGGGATGAGAAAGATTTTTCTGTTCACTTTGATTATATCCATTATAATCCTGTCAAGCATGGATTGGCAAGGTCGCCGAAAGATTGGTTGTATTCAACCTTTCATAGATATGTAAAAGCAGGAATATATCCGATGGAATGGGGAATGAGTGAAATAGATTTTCCAGATGGTATAGGCAGTGAATAATGCGGGCTCTGCCCGCCAAAGGCATGAGATTCTGAAATAAGCACGGAATGACAAAGATGGATTTATGCAGTCTTCTGAAAAATATCTGAATGAATCTGAAACACATGGAGTAAATGCCTTTATTGGAGGAGTGAGGCGATTTCTGATATGCTTGATAAAATAAAGAGTTGTTTTAAGAAAGACAAGGTATTGTATTCTTTCCTGCCAAAGAGGAAATGAGAAATGAGGAGTTTGGATTAATCAGTGATAAGGAGATTTGTGAAGCAATAATGAGTGGTGAGGTTATAGAATCCTATCAGCAAAATGAACCATATCCGAGTTGTCTTATATACGGCGAGACTGGGAAAGGAAGACCATTGCACATTGTTTGTGCATATTCTGAGACATAAGGATTGACTGTTATTATCACAGCCTATCAACCGGATGAAAGTATTTGGTTGGATTTTAAAAGGAGGAAAAAATGAAGTGTATTATTTGCAAAAGCGAAGATATTGTAAAGAAAAAAGTCGAAGAAGAGATTAAAAAAGGGAAAGATGTTATTTTTGTCCCTGTAGAGACTTTGGTGTGTCAAAACTGCGGCGAGAAGTATTATGACAGGCGGACTGTCCGCTTTCTGGAAGAGATAGAGAAGAAGGTAAAAAAGGAAAAAGTCAGTTTAGAGGCTGTGGGAAGGGTGTTGAAAGTGGTAGGTATACACTAAAGAGTCCATAATTGAGTAGATATATTCTTTAAGAAAATAACAGCTACCATTAAAAGTAATAGCCCGGTGAATTGGGTTAAAGCAAAGCGAATCCGGCAAAAGCCCTTTGGTTTCCTGCTGTAAATAATCACGGCGATTTTGGCAAATGGACATTTCTTGAGATAACAGACCCTTGGAATGTGAAAAACGAGATTCTGAAATTGCTGGACTTGCTGAGGATAAATGAGAATTTATCTGGATATGAATATATATAACCGTCCCTTTGATGATCAGTCGCAGGTCAAGATACGGCTTGAGACCATAGCAATATTTTCGATTCTCCAGAAAATCAAAAATAAAGAGCTTAAACTTATATGGTCATTTATGATTGACTATGAAAACAGCCTTAATCCTTATGATGATGTAAGACAGGAAATTGAGATGGCTGCTTCCCTTGCATTTAAAAGCATAACACCAGATGAGGCCATTTTGAATGCTGCAAAGGAATTTGAATCAAACGGCATAAAGCCGAGAGATTCTATTCATCTTGCGTGTGCCTTAAATGGGAAGGCTGAGTATTTTTTGACCTGTGATGATAAACTAATAAAACGAGCATCGGCGCTGGATATGAATATAAAGGTCATAAACCCTTTGAGGTTTATTGAAGATATGGAGGTGAATTAAAATGGCACAGATGACAAGCGACATGGAGATAAGAAAAAAGGGACTGAGCCTTTTGTTTAAAAACCTCGGCGAGGTGGATGCCATGCGTTTTTTGTCCCAGATTACATATGAAAAAAGAGACTACCTGAAACTTCAGGATGATATCTTTAAAGGCATGAGCGTAGAGGACATCTACAAGAAAGCTAAGAAACACGCTGAAAAGAAAAAGGCAGGATAAAAATAATAGGGTCAGCGACCATTAAGTGATTGTAAACTAACAAGTCAGCAGGTTGTGTTAAGCTGAGCGAATTCAACGATAAGTTGTAAAAGTTGGTAGGGTGGACTGCGCCTACCAAAAAACGAAGTCATTCCTGCGAAAGCAGGAATCCAGAAAAAACTGGATTCCGTGTCAAGCACGGAATGACAAAGATGGATTTTATGCGCGATTATGAAAAATATCTGACTCAATAAAAAGTTTTATGATAATCTATTTCTGGAGGTGATATAAGGATGGAAAAATTACATGAGCAATATATAGTGGATGAATCCGGAAAGAAAACTGCTGTTATTCTTCCTGTTGAAGAATATGAGGAACTTATAGAAGACTTGCATGACCTTGCAGTCATTGCAGAGCGAAAAGATGAACCAGTTATAAGTTTTGACGAATTAAAGAAAAGGTTAAAGGCTGATGGTATCCTTTAAGATTGAATGGAAGGGGTCATCTGAACGAGACATTCGAAATATTGATAGACAATATGTTCATCGCATCATAAATGTTATTGAGTCCCTTTCAGAAAATCCCTTTCCAGTCCAATTTAAAAAACTGCGTGATTCAGAATTGACTTATCGCATACGAGTCGGGGATTATAGAGTTATTTATCAGGTTGACCTTCAAAAGAAGGTTGTAACAATCTATCATATTCGTCATAGAAAAGATGCTTACAGAAAGTGAAACGTTAAGAGCTCTATTTTTACACCAATCCGGCACTACCTACGGTCTATCAGCAAACAGGGGCAGGGCTATTTCTGATTTTCAAAAGGCGTGTGATATGAAAAATAATAGAAAAATAATAGAAATAATAGGTTCAGCGACCATTAAGTAATTGGAAACTAACAAGTCAGCAGGGGGGCTATATCTACTGAATTGCTTGCTGAAAGGAGAAAAACAAACCATGATTAAAGAAGCCATATCTAAGATAATTAAAAATCAGGACTTGACAGAGCCTGAGATGATTGAGGTTATGAATGAGATTATGACAGGTGCGGCAAGTCCCGGCCAGATTGGCTCATTTATCACTGCGCTAAGAATAAAAGGCGAGACTGTGGATGAGATAACAGGCGCTGCAAAGGTGATGAGGGAGAAGGCCACAAAGATAGATGTCAAAGGCAAAAAGGTGGTTGACACCTGCGGCACAGGCGGCGATGAGGCAATGACATTCAATATATCTACTGCTGCTGCGTTTGTTGCAGCAGGCGCTGGGCTTACGGTGGCAAAACATGGAAACAGGTCTGTGTCTTCAAGGAGCGGAAGCGCAGATGTGTTGAAGGCGCTTGGCGTGAATATAGAGGCAGAGGTTCAGAAGGTTGAGGAGTGCATCAATGAGATTGGTGTGGGATTTTTATTTGCGCCCATGCTCCACGGCGCAATGAAATATGCAGCGCCTGTAAGACGTGAGATAGGCATAAGAACCATATTTAATATCCTCGGGCCTTTGACAAACCCTGCAGGTGCAAGGTGCCAGATAATTGGGGTTTATGATGACAGCCTTACAGATATTATTGGTAAAGTTCTGTCAAATCTCGGTAGTGAACATGCATTTGTTGTAAGGGGAGAGGACGGCCTTGATGAAATAACGCTTACAACTGAAACAAAAGTCACAGAACTTAAGCATGGAAAATTGCGAACATATCATATAAAACCGGAAGATTTTGGATTTAAGAGATGCAAGCCAGAGGATTTGAAAGGCGGAGACCCTGAACAAAATGCGGAGATAATCCTTGCCATACTAAAAGGCAAGAGGGGCCCCCAGCACGATGTGGTTTTGCTGAATGCATCTGCTGCCATTGTTGCAGGCGGTGCGGCAAAATCACTGGAGGAAGGCATATCTTCTGCCAGAGGCTCCATTGATTCAGGCAAGGCGCTTGATAAGCTAAATAAACTGAAAGAGATGACAAATCCATGATAATTGATGAGATTGTTGCAAATAAAAAGGCAGAGTTAGACAGGTTGAAGACCGACTTTCCTGTAAAAGGGCTTATTCAAGGGCTGAAGATGCGGATTAAGCAGCTTCCCCCAACAAGGGATTTTGCTAAGGCAATTAAAGGCAAAGGTATAAAGATAATCGCTGAGGTGAAAAAGGCATCTCCTTCAAAAGGGGTTATAAAAAAGGATTTCAAGCCTGTTGAAATAGCCAGAACTTATGAAGCAAACGGCGCTGCGGCGATATCAGTTCTTACTGAGGAAAAACATTTCCACGGACATATCGATTATTTGAGAGAAATTAAAGATGCTGTTTCTCTCCCTATACTGCGAAAGGATTTTATATTTGATGAGTATCAGATTTATGAATCAAGGGCAGCAGGTGCGGATGCAATACTTCTTATAGCAAGTATTTTGGAAGGTAAAGAGATAAATGAATTTATAGATATAAGCCGCAGTCTTGGAATGGACTGTCTTGTAGAGGTGCATGATGAGAATGAACTTGATAAGGTTTTGTCAACAAAAGCAAAAATAATAGGAATAAACAACAGAGATTTGAAGACTTTCAAGACAGATGTTAAAAACACACTTCATCTTATTCCAAAGATTCCTAATGAAAGGATAGTTGTAAGTGAAAGTGGCATAAACAGCTATAACGATATTGACCTTTTAAAAAGGAAAGGTGTGCATGTATTTCTTGTGGGTGAGGCAATAATGCGGGAAAAAGATATGGGGAAAAAGTTGAAGGAGTTAAGAGGTATTAAATAAATTGAAAAGTGCAAAGTAAAAATTTTAAAATTTAAAATCTGCAATTTTGCCCCGAAAATACCCCCTCACCATGACCCTCTCCCACAAGGGGAGAGGGAAATTAAGCAGTATCCCCTCCCTTGATGGGAGGGGATTGAGGGGAGGTTGATAAATTTTCATCCCACTTTGTGAGCCAAAGGCTCGTGAGGGGTTCACCTGAAAATCCCAATGATGGTGGCCGCAGCCCCCGATTGAATCTGTCGGGGGTTGCGTAAACGCACCCATAAAGGGTGCGACTACCGATTTTTATTATCTTTTGCGAGCCAACGGTTCACGGATGTTTTATTTTGCAATGGAGACTACAATTGGTTAAAGTCAAGATATGCGGTATAACAAACTTTGAGGATGCGCTTGCATCTTGCGAATACGGCGCGGATGCCATTGGGTTTATATTTCATAGAAAAAGCCAGAGGTTTGTTGAGCCGGAGACAGCAAGGGAGATTGTTAAAGCCATACCGCCGTTTGTAACTACAGTAGGTGTGTTTGTTGATGAAGATGCAAGCAAAATAAATGAGATTGTCAAAACCGTTGGCTTGCAAGTTGTTCAGCTTCACGGCAATGAATCTCCTGAGTTTTGTGAAAACATTCAGAGCAAGATTGTAAAGACATTCAGGATAAAAGGGGCGCGGGTTATTGGTATAGGGACAGGAGAACAAGGGGTCAATAAAGAAATGAAACGATATAATGTTTCTGCATATCTGCTGGATACATACAAAGAAGGTGTTGAGGGAGGTACTGGTGTTACCTTTAACTGGGGAATTGCGAGAGATGCCACAAAGGCAGGGAAAATAGTACTGGCCGGTGGTTTGACTGCGGAAAATGTTAAGCAGGCTATAAAGATAGTTATGCCATACGCTGTGGATGTATCAAGCGGTGTGGAAGAGATCCCTGGCAAAAAGGATTTGAAAAAGGTGATGGAGTTTATAGAGATGGCAAAGGGGATACAATGAAAAGGCAAGAGGCAAGAAGCAAGAGGCAAGAGTTAAAAACAATGCCAGACAGACAAGGACACTTTGGCATATATGGCGGCAGGTATATATCCGAGACGCTGATGCCGGTGGTGTTGGAGCTTGAAAAGGCATATCTGAAATTTAAGGATGATAAGAATTTCAAGGAAGAGTTGGATTATTATCTTAAGGAGTATGTTGGCAGGCCTACGCCGCTTTATCTTGCAGAGAGGCTTACGAAAAAGATTGGCGGCGCTAAAATTTATTTAAAGCGTGAAGACCTCAACCATACAGGGGCGCATAAAATCAATAACACAATGGGACAAATCCTGCTTGCCAAGAGGATGGGGAAGACCAGGATTATTGCTGAGACAGGCGCCGGTCAGCATGGTGTTGCGACAGCAACAGTTGCGGCCATGTTTGGCCTTGAGTGCGAGATATACATGGGCACAGAGGATATTGAAAGACAAAAGCCGAATGTCTTCAGGATGAAACTCCTTGGCGCACAAGTCAACCCTGTTTCTTCAGGAAGCTGCACTTTAAAAGATGCGATGAATGAGGCGCTCAGAGACTGGGTTACAAATGTATGGAATACATTTTATATAATCGGCAGTGTTGCAGGTCCGCATCCCTATCCCATGATGGTGCGTGATTTTCAATCGGTGATAGGAAAAGAGACAAGGGAACAGATAAAAAAGACGGCAGGAAGACTTCCTGATTATCTTGTTGCCTGTGTGGGCGGCGGCAGTAATGCCATGGGTCTGTTTTATCCATTTTTAAAAGATACGAAAGTAAAGATGATTGGTGTTGAGGCGGCGGGATTTGGGCTTAAGACCGGTAAGCATGCCGCATCTATCTGCGCAGGCAAGGTCGGCGTCTTACACGGAAGCAAAACTTATTTGCTGCAGGATAAGGAGGGACAGATAATACATACCCACTCTGTTTCAGCAGGCCTTGATTATCCCGGGGTTGGCCCGGAACATAGTTATCTGCACGATACAGGAAGGATTGAATATACGGCAATAACGGATAAAGAGGCCATAAATGCCTTTAAAATTTTGTCATTGTCAGAAGGCATAATCCCTGCGCTTGAGTCTTCCCATGCCATTGCATATGCAATGAAACTGGCAAGAAAACTTGATAAAAACAAAATAATAATAGTCAATCTTTCAGGCAGAGGAGATAAGGATTTGAATACTGCTGCAAAAGAGATGGGGATTGAGATATGAAAAGCCAGAAGTCAGAAGTCAGAAGTCAGAAGTTAGAAAAAAGTAGAATAGGTGAGACTTTTGAGAGATTAAAAGCCAACGGCGAGAAGGCGCTGATAACTTTTATTACAGCAGGAGACCCGAATCTTAGAACCAACAAAGAGATTATTTTTGAACTTGAAAAATCAGGTGCGGACGTCATTGAACTGGGCATCCCATTTTCAGACCCAATGGCAGACGGCCCTACTATACAGGCAGCATCAGAAAGGGCATTAAAAAAAGGTGCAACACTAAAACATGTTCTTGAGTTGATAAAAGCTATAAGAAAAAAAAGCGAGATTCCTATCATACTTTTTGGATACTATAATCCGATATTTGCTTACGGGGCGAAAAGGTTTGCAAACGATGCAGAAAATGCAGGGGCAGATGGACTGCTTGTTGTTGACCTTCCTCCGGAAGAAGCTCAAGAATTAAAGGCGTATGCAGATAATGCAGGTATTAACCTTATATTTCTTTTAACGCCTACCAGCGATGATAATAGGATGAGACTGGTGGCGGAGAAGGCAAGCGGCTTTATTTACTATGTCTCAGTTGCAGGAATTACCGGCGCAAGAAAAGGATTGTCAGGCACAATCCGGAAATCTGTAAACAAGGTCAGGCAGTTTACATCCTTGCCGGTTAGTGTTGGGTTTGGTATATCTACACCAGAGCAGGCCGGGAAAGTATCAAAATGGGCCGATGGCGTAGTTGTGGGAAGCGCAATTGTAAATGTGATAGAAAAAAATCAGAATTCACCTGATCTGGTAAAAAAGGTGGGAGAATTTGTGTCTCGGCTTAAGAAGGGAATGGAGTTGTAAAAACGCGCATTCCATTAAAATAGGCAATTTAAAAAACAGAATTTTATATTTGAGCCTTTAGATATTTTAAATTAACCGAAAAATGCATTTGGTTTTTATTTTTCGGGTTAAGCGCAAGATTTGAGCTCCGAAGGAGTCCGTATGACTCTTCGGAGTCCATCGGACCAGAGCCTGCCCTGAATGCTTTAGTCGGGGGACAAGCCCTTGACAAATTAACTCCTTTGCCTTTGACAAATGAGTTTTGTGTTTTGCTTCAACAAAATACATAATTTGTCAAGGGCAAGGAAAAGATGGCTGGATAAAACGGAGCATACTCTTCTACGTATATGAGTATTTAGACAGCCCGACCCATTGCTCCGCAATGGGTGCCCCTGACGCAGTATTTGGCCAAAGATTGCGTTTGCCAGAAAATGCAAATGCATTTTCTGGTTAAAATTTGTTGTTTAGATATTGTTATTTTACCTGTCAGAACTTTGACTCTATAACTCTTTGATACCACGATACTATGAGTTGGGGAGAAAGCAGTGACCGTTAGCAATGAAAAAGATTTAGCCAAACTGCTTGATAGCTACGAGAGCAGGATAAAGACCTTTGAGGCAGAACTGCAGCGGCTGGGTGAAAGAGTTATCCAGAGGGAATTTGAGGTCGCTGAATTAAAGAAAAGCCTGAAGCTTACAGAAGCTGAGCTTGCCATATACCGTGAGGTTGACAGCATAACAGTTGAGGCAGTAGACATCAAGGCAATGTTAGACCGTATGATGGATATGGTGATAAAGATTATGGATGCCGATGCCGGAACGCTTTACAGGCTTGAAGAAAACGGTGAGCTTATATTTGAGGTTGTCAAAGGCCCTGTTGCAGACAGATTGAAAGGGGAAAGGATTAATGTCTGCGAAGGCATAGCGGGATGGATTGCCAGCACAGGTATGCCTTATGTTGCCAATGAAGTAGTAAATGACCCTCTCTGGAATAAAGAATTCGGCAAGAAAATTCAGTACATGCCACAGGATATGCTGGGTGTGCCTTTGAAGACAAAGAAGGACGTCATAGGTGTAATAGAAGTGCTGAACAAAAGAGAGGGCGAGCCGTTTGACAAAAGAGATATGGCTATACTGACTGCCCTTGCCCTTCGTATATCCACGATAATTGAGAAGGCAAGGTTGTTCATTGAGCTTGACAGATCGGTAAGACAGTTTGCAACCCTTGCAGATCTTGGTACTCTCCTTAATTCAACATTGGATCCGGCGGTTATAAGAAGGAGGGCGATGGAGTCCGTAACACGGCTCATGAATGCAGAGGTTGGCTCGCTCCTGCTTGTGGACTATGAAAAAAAGGAGCTATATTTTGAAGTTGCGCTTGGTGAAAAAGGGGACAAGGTAAAGGAAATAAGGCTGAAGATGGGAGAGGGTATTGCAGGATGGGTTGCTGATCACGGTGAACCTTTGCTGATTCATGATGTCAAAAAAGATAAGCGGTTTTATAAATCGGCAGATACTAAAACAGATTTTGTTACAAAAAATATGCTCTGTGTGCCAGTGAAGGTTAAGGAAAAGATAATTGGCGTATTGCAGGCCATAAACAAGAAAGAAGAGGTATTTACAGAAGATGATATGAAGCTCTTTCAGCTATTTTCAGATCAGGTTGCAATAGCCCTTGATAATGCTCGGCTCTATGAGGAGATACGGGAAACATTTTTTGCAACAGCCGAGGCTCTGGCAGAGGCCATAGAAAAACGGGACCCCTATACAGGCGGTCATACAAAACGGGTGGTGTATTACAGCCTTGCTGCGGCTAGATATCTGAACCTTTCATCAAAGGAGTTAGAGTTTCTGAAGCTGTCTGCCATTCTGCACGATATAGGGAAGATAGGCGTTGAGGATAGGGTATTGAAGAAGCCTGGAAAGCTGGACGGTGAAGAAGCAGAACTTATGAAGATGCACCCGCTTATGGGCGCAGATATTATGCGGCATATAAAACAGCTTAAGGATTTAATACCCGGAATGATACACCATCACGAGAGACCGGATGGAAGTGGTTACCCTGATGGTTTAAAAGACAGGGATATCCCTATGATTGCCAGAATAATATCTGTTGCAGATACTTATGATGCTATGACAACGGACCGGCCGTATAGAAAGGGACTCTCACATCAAACGGCAATTGATGAGATAAAAAAAGAAACAGGTACTCAATTTGACAGGGATGTTGCTTTAGCCTTTGTTAAGGCGTTTGAAGCAGGCGAGATAGGGGGTTGAAAGAGTCAGAGTATCAAAGGGCTATAGAGTCAAAGTTAAAAGTTTTCCTTTGACACTGTGTTACTCCGATCCTTTGATACTTTTACGAGTTATGAGTAGCGATGACGCAATACTCCAGAAGTTTGGCAAGAATTTTACAAAGGGATCTGTCCTTTTTAAGGACGGTGAACTTACTAAAGAGATGTATGTTATCCACAGCGGCAAGGTTAAGATAACAAAACAGATCCAGGATACGGAGAAAACCCTTGTAGTGCTTGGTCCAGGAGAGTTCTTTGGGGAGATGGCCACACTGCTTGATAGGCCGAGATCTGCAACAGCAGAGGTTGTGGAAGACAGCCTTCTCATTGTTATGGAGCCGCAGACCTTTGCGAATATGATATCCAGCAATATCGATATTGCATTAAAGATAATAAAGAAACTCGCCAGCCGTATACTGGAGGCAGATGAAAAGATAGGAACACTTATGCTCCGTGATAATATGAGCAGGATTGTCCATGTACTTATGCGCGTGGCTGAAACAAGCGGCATAAAAGATGGAAATTGTATAAAAGTCAATATAACGCCTAAAGAACTTGCTAATGAAGTAGATATTGATGTCCATGTGGTAAGGGATTTGGTCGAGAGGTTATCCAAGGTAAATATCATTACGTTTGAAGAAAAGGCCATAAATATAAAGGGTATCAATAAACTCAAATTTCTTGATTTTCTGGAACTGGAGAAAGGGTCTGGGAAGATTTAAATACAGTGAACAGTTATCAGTAAACAGTTATCAATGAAAAACCAAAACTGATAACTGATAACTGGTAACTGATAACTGATAACTGAAAAGGGGGTATTATGAGGATTAAGGTTCTGGGTTGCTACGGCTCTGAAATGCCTGGTTATAAAACCAGCGGATTTCTCATCAATGACGATACGCTTCTGGATGCCGGTACGGTGGTTTCAGTATTGAGTGTTGAAGATCAACTCAAAATAGATAATATCATCATAAGCCATACCCATCTTGACCATATAAAGGATATACAGTTTCTGGCTGATAATGTTATAGGTAAAAGAAAAAGGTCCATAAATTTGATTAGTATCCACGGTGTATTAGATGTGCTTAGGGCTAATATATTAAATAATATCATCTGGCCTGATTTTACAACCATTCCATCTGTAAACAGACCTATACTAAAATTTCTGCCTGTGAAGGAAAAAGAAGAATTAAATCTCGGAGATGTTACGGTTAAACCTGTAAAGACTACTCATACTGTTGAGGCAGTGGGTTATGTAATAAAGGATAAAGATGGGGCTATTGTTTACACAGGAGATACATGTCATACTGATAGACTATGGAAGACTGCTATGCAAGAGGATAACCTGAAGGCAATATTTGCCGAGGTGTCATTTCCAAACGGTATGGCCGAACTGGCGGATGTAAGCGGCCACCTGACAGCAGAAGGCCTCAATGAGGAATTAAGAAAGATGAACCGTAAACAAGTTCCTGTATATGTGTTTCACATGAAACCGCAGTATCTGGATATTATTGAAAAAGAGATTGCCCTTCTCAAGAACAGAAGGATGACTGTTTTGAGGCAAGGAGATGTAATACAAATATGATTTCAAATTTCAAATTTGAGATTTGAAATCTATAAGACGGAGGTTTTATGCTTCTGAAGAAGGAAGTAGATTCTGGCGTACGACCAGAGGGGAAAAGGGTCCGGGTCCCTCGCGGATTGTGGGTTAAGTGCGAATTTTGTGGAGAGATAATATATAAAAAGGAGATAGAAAAAAACCTTGATGTCTGTCCAAAATGCAACTACCATTTCAAGATAAATGCACAAAAAAGGTTATCTTTGATTCTTGACGAAGGGAGCTTTGTTGAG
This sequence comes from Deltaproteobacteria bacterium, assembly GCA_016214995.1. Lineage (GTDB taxonomy): Bacteria > Desulfobacterota > GWC2-55-46 > UBA9637 > UBA9637 > JACRNJ01. The sequence goes on along the minus strand of JACRML010000096.1, from coordinate 506 downwards.
TTTGATGCAGGGCTTGAATCGGTTGATGTGCTGGATTTTAAAGACATGAAAAAGTATAAAGACAGGCTCAGGGTCAGCCAAAAAACTTTGCTGCGCAAGGATGCATTACTCTGCGGTGACGGGCAGATAAACGGGCAAAAGGTCATGGTAGCTGCGTTTGAATTTGAATTCATGGGCGGAAGTATGGGTGCGGTTGTTGGTGAGAAGATTGCAAGGCTTGTCGAAAGTGCAATAGATAAAAACTGCGGCGTTATTATATTTTCTTCATCAGGCGGCGCAAGGATGCAGGAGGGTATAATCTCGCTTATGCAGATGGCCAAAACCTGTGCGGCATTGGGAAAATTCAGAAAGGCAGGCCTTCCCTATATATCTGTTCTTCTGGATCCGACCATGGGCGGTGTTACTGCAAGTTTTGCCATGCTTGGAGATATCATCATTGCAGAGCCGAAGGCCCTCATAGGTTTTGCCGGCCCAAGGGTTATTGAACAGACCATAAGGCAAAAACT
>JACRML010000083.1 GCA_016214995.1 Deltaproteobacteria bacterium | reverse complement strand
GAAGGCCTTCTTCCCTCACGCGGCGTCGCTGCGTCAGGCTTCCGCCCATTGCGCAAGATTCCCCACTGCTGCCTCCCGTAGGAGTCTGGCCCGTGTTTCAGTGCCAGTGTGGCTGATCGTCCTCTCAGACCAGCTACCCGTCTTAGCCTTGGTAGGCCGTTACCCTACCAACTAGCTGATGGGACGTGGGCTCGTCCATAAGTGATAGATGCCGAAGAATCCCCACCTTTAACCCCACAACTCAAGTTGTGTGGTCTTATCCGGTATTAGCCCTCCTTTCGGAAGGTTATCCCAGTCTTATGGGTAGATTACCCACGCATTACTCACCCGTTCGCCGCTCTACTCATGGAGTTGCCCCCACTTTCTCGCTCGACTTGCATGTGTTAGGCGCGCCGCTAGCGTTCGCTCTGAGCCAGGATCAAACTCTCCACTTAAATTTTAAAACTCAATAAATAAAAAAGAAATTTGACAGGCTTGACAGTTGCTATTTAGTTTTCAAAGAACAAATTTTCTTATTTGTTAATTATAAATAGTTCTTCCGCACAATCAAAATGTGCAGCTCTCTCAAAGTAGAGAGGTTTATTTATATAGCAATTTTATTTATATGTCAAGGAAAAAGATGCTTACTGTCATTTAAAAATCAAAAGTGCACTCTTTTTGAGGGATTTAAAATTCAAAAGTGCACTTCTCTGTGTTAAATTGGGATTATAATTTCAAACCAAACATGGAGGGTAAGAGAATGACAGAGCAGATTCATAAACGGCTTATAGATGAGCAAGTAAGGATGATTTTAGAGAGGTATTTGAAAAAGGAGATTAGTGCAAAACAAGGCATGTATTTGCTTGGCTTAAAACGGAGGCAGTTTTTTAAGTGGGTCAAAAGGTATAAAGAACAGGGTGAGGATTTCAGTATTGAATGCAAACGGAGCAATGAACACAAAAGGATTAGTGAAGTCATAGAGGAGAAGATTCAGAATGAATTGAAGATAGAAAAGTCATTTATTGAAGACCCTGCGCTCCCAATAAGGTTTTACAATTACAGTTACATACGAGACCAATTGAGAAAGAAATATGAGCAAGAGGTATCGCTGCCTACAATAATAGGCAGGGCTAAAAAAAAGGGTTTTATATACCAAGACCAGAGAAGAAGTTCCATGACCGGGAGGTAATAACAAACTATACAGGGGAACTCATCCAGCACGATTCTTCTTATCACAGATGGTCTCCATATGTTGATGATAAGTGGTATCTTATAACCAGTCTGGATGATTACAGCCGGTATCTGCTCTATGCAGAACTTGAGGAGAAAGAAACAAGATGGGCGCACATAAAAGCATTAGAAATCGTATGGTTACAACATGGTTTCCCTTTTCAATATTATGCGGACAGCCATTCCATCTTTAGGTTTGTTGAGAGAAGAGACAGTGTTTGGAGAAAACATTATCTGAAGACTGACGAAGTAGATACCCAATGGAAACGGATACTGAATGAATGTAAGGTCAAGCCAATCTATGCCCTTTCTCCACAGGCAAAAGGCAAGATAGAAAGACCTTACCGGTGGCTTCAAGATAGGATTGTCCGGACATGCGCAAGGGAGAATATACAAAGGATAGAACAGGCAAGAGCGGTTTTATCATACGAGGTCAAAAGATACAATGAACATCAGGTGCATTCTACAACAGGAGAGATGCCACTCATCAGGTTTGAAAGGGCAATGAAAGAGGGAACAACCCTGTTTAGACCTTTCAAGGTTCCTTATCCCTATGAGTCAACAAAGGATATATTTTGCATAAGAGAGGAGAGGACAACCAATGCTTATAGAAGGGTATCTTTTGATGGAATAGAATTAAGGGTGCCGGGTGTAGACCCTTATGAAAAGGTAGAATTAAGAATGATTCCTGACAAGGAAACAGGACTGACAGAGATAAGATTTTGGCATAAAGGAAGACTGCTTGGAACTCAAAAAGTGAAAAATATGGAACTCAAAAGCATACATCTATGAGTGCACTTTTGAATTTTAAACAGTGCACTTTTGAATTTTAGCTAACAGGAAAAAGATGCTTACCATTAGAATTTATAAACATTGATAATACAGGCAAGCATTCATAAAGATAATTTTTGTCCGTAAAACCATCCTCATCTTAAGGAAGTATCAAGCCCCATACCCAATTTTATTACAACAATCCCAAACCGCATCTATATAATATGTGGAAAGAAAGTTAACACGGCTACTTGGTATTGGCTCTTTTTAGCTTAAACAAATTTTCATTTGTTTCGTAGTACACTCTGGGTTAAAAAAACAGCCAATTCTCCTCTTTACATCTTTAGAAAAAAGACTTTGGAGAATTGGCTGTTACAAGATAATACTTGTTAACTCAAAACAACCTACTTCTGTAAGTCGCCCTGCAGAAACTTTACAACATCTGCTGCATCCGCATCGGAAAGACCTGATTTGGGCATATCAATCGGGAACTCTTTATATTTTTTTGCAGCTCCAGCACGGCCTTCAAGGATAATCTTCTTAATATCCTCAGGCTTTCCCTCGGTTATAAACTTATTTCCCTTTTGCGCAGGTGCCATACCCTTCATACCTTCACCTTTTGGACCATGGCATGCAGCACATTTTGCCTTAAAGGTTGCCGCACCATCTGCCAAAGCTGTTCCGGCAAATGCAAAGCTTACTATCAAGGCTACCAACCATATAATGTTACGCATGATTTACCTCCTTTCTTTGATATTTTTTTAACTGCAAGTTAAAGACTAGACAAAAAATTATCTCTTGTCAAGCATTTTTTGAGAATCAAAGTAAACCCCAGTTAGAGAACTATGTTCTCTAACGATTATACAGACGGCGGCTTTCTCTAATGGAGCCAAGATTATTCTTTAGTTCTAAACCTTGCGAATGGGCATAGACAACGAAACAGAAAACAGTTATTTCGTGGCTCTTATTACATAATGAGAAATATTCAGATTGAAAATATCGGCTATTTTGAATGCAGCAGATTCCATAACTGCACTTGCCTCATTCTCATCTATCCTCTCCTCAATGGGAGGGCCATTATCTTCAACCATTTTTTTCCACTCCAAAACTAACAGATTACCATCTGCCCTTAAAAGTCTTTTAACCTCTTTTAAAAAAACAACTCTATCGTTAACTTCATGTACCACAAAAGCAAGGAGGGCAATATCTACCGTATCGCTTTCAATAGGAATAAGATTTTCTTGAGATTTGACAATCCTTAAATTTGCTGACGGCCTTCTTTGTTTTAATTTGTTCAACATCTCCTCCTGCACATCCACTGCATAGACAACTCCGCTATCTCCAACTATGGCGGCAGCAGGCATAGTAAAAAACCCGGGGCCGCATCCTATGTCAGCAAAACTCATGCCCTTCTTAAGGCCGCTTTGAATAAGGAATTGTGCTGGGTTTAATTCCTTTATTCTATCGGCATTTAAAAGCCGCTCTATATTTTCCGTAAATGAACTACCCCGCAGCAAGCTGCGGGGTATCTGAAAACACCTCACAGAAGCTACAATTGTTGTTGATACAAAAAAAATTACGAAGCAAGCTTCGGGGAATTAGACCCGAAGTGATTAAATTTATGCGTCATTAGAAATTACCAACCCAAGCTAGAATGCCCTTACAGAAGAAAACAAGTTTTGATAAAACAACCTCATTGCCTCAATAACCTAACTGGGCAATCCTTAAAAATACTGCAAAAAGCACAACAATGAGAGCTATGAAGAGATTAGATCGTCCCAACCATTTGGCGAAATTGCTGTAGCCATACGAATTTATTGCCTTTGGGCCTAAAACAAAATCATGAAGCAGACTTGTCAATATGATAAGAATAACAAATGATAGCTTCATGCCCAACACTTTGCCATAAGGAGTCGAGTAAAATGGTGGATTAATAAGGTTGCTTAAAGGTATTCCCATCAAATACAAGTTTAATGGTCCTGTTGTAATCAATATTAATATGGCAACCCAGCCCCAAAATCTGAAATTCTTTCCAACAACCTGATAGATGCGGGACCGTTCTTTTGCGTCCTGAATTGTCTTTAATAATGGCGCAATTACCATAGTTAAAAATAGCATCCCACCTATCCAGAACAAAGCAGCAATAATATGGAGGTATAAAGAGAGTTTTAACATAGCATTATTAGCGGATCATGGCATCAAAGTGTAAAATGGGCAGAGCAAAAATTTTGATTCTACGACTCTTTGCTCCTGCCTTTACAATCTCAAATCAGCTGCGCCTTCTTAACCACATCAGACCTCTCTGCCTCTAATAAAAACTCATCAGATTCAGGATAAAGTATATGTTCTTCCTTCATATTGTGGTCTGTTAAGATATTTACGATCCTATTTGAAGCACTTGGCGCTTGAATATCATCTTTGGCATCTGTAGCCTGAAGTATCTTATCCAGTAGCTCCTGTATATCCTGATGTTCCATTCTCATAACAGCTGTTGGTCCGCCTTCGTGCATACCTGTCTTTTGTTCAAAAAGCGGAAATAATATATCCTCTTCTGCCTTTATATGCCTTTTAAGCCCGATCCTGAACTCTCTAAAACTATGAGATGCCTCATCCCAGTTTTTTTCCTTAACAGCCTTTGTAAACCTATTAAATATAGTATCAAGCCTTTTATGGTCTGTCTGAAGAAATTCAGTAACTGTCCTTTTGGGATCATCTATCTTTCTCTTTGCAATCATTACCCTCCAAACCTGAGGCCCTTGCTCCAGCATCCACCAGTCAAACTTGCCGTAATACTCAGCCTGAAACTGATATAATAAAGGCTTGGGATCATGGTCATTTATGAGAATAAAAGATTCTCCTGGTTTGAGATTCGTAAATGTTCCAAATATCTTTGTATGCCTATCCTTTGGCATCATATCTCTTACATCCAGTACCTGCTCCATGCTTCATACCTCCTTTTTGCTTTACTTTACAGCAACTCAACATTAACAGATATGATAAAAGTCAAATTAAGTGTCGTAGCCTACAGCCCTCTTACCTTTTATAAGAACTAATGCAAAAATCATAAATGCTATTGAAACAACAAAGGCAGCATCTGCGCCAAGATTATTCATTATTACTGGACCCAGGAATGGCGCTGTTGCCCCGCGAATCCCGCCTAAAACAGTATGAACAGCCATATATCTGGGAGTTTCCTTTGTAGATGCCATCCTTGTAATTACTACATAACCCACCAGTTCGATGGCTGCGGCTACGAAGCCGGCAATTACCTGGGCAATTCCGAGCCACCAGAGATTATAGGTCAAGAGATATATCAAAGGCAGCCCGCTGGTAATGAGAAAAAGCAACTTCAGTAAGCTTGACAACGGATGTTTATCTATAAAACGGCCCCAGAAGAAAAAACCGGCCAGCCATGTGATTGAAAATATGGTTCCGAATATGCCTGCCACAAAATTCGGGATATGGGCATTATCAACCTGTATCAATGGAAAAAGGGGCAGTATAAGCAGAAGACCAAATTCAAATATAGAGTAAACAAATAAAAATCTATTGAACGACTCATTCTTGAAAGGTGCTGTGATGTGTGAAAATGCTGCTAGATTTTCTCTATGTTTCTTTTCCCGCCTTATCCTTATGTTGCCAAACTCAAGGGCGGACAACACACCGAATAATGCTGCGGCAGGAAATACATAATGATAATTTTCCGTGCCTTTTTCCAAAATCCATCCTGCAATGGTGGAGGCTATAATCCAGAAAAAGGCTGTGCCTATCCTGATATAGCCCATCAGCCTTCCCCTTTCCTTATCAGGATAATTGGTTTTCATAACAGAGGCGTAGGAAGGGAACGGTATGGCGGTTATGAGCATGTAAATAAAGACAAGCAGGGTATAATAGAATGGTGTTGCAATAAAAAACATGGCGACGAGCACAGCCCTGCCTATGGCATTTGGCCATACCACATACCAGACCCTGCTGACGCCAAGAATATTCTCTGTCCAGAGCAGGGCAAAGGCGTTGGCGATAAACGGCGCCGCCATAAGCAGGGCAATCTGAAACTCGGTTGCGCCAATCTTTCTTCCGATAATGGCGATAAAGGGGAAAAGGGCGCCGCCGAATACGCCGAAGAGCATGGCGGCCTTGAGGTCGTAATAAAATGTATGTCTTACAAATAAGGGGAGTTTTTTGAACACAATATGTATTTGATAGCCTAAATAATATTTAGCTGGTTTTTGGGGCAAGTTTTTTCATCCACAAACCAGATCGTCTTCTCTGCCGGACGAACCATGGACGCAGGATAGAAATTTTCAGCGCTTGCCGTATCTTCAAGTATTGCCTTAATCGCCATTTTTTTCTCGCTTCCCGATGCAATAAAAATAACGTTCGCAGCGCTGTTTATTGCAGCAAGGGT